>CALELJ010000040.1 GCA_937902445.1 uncultured Treponema sp.
AGATGTATATGAGGATTGTGTTTTTGTATATATATTTCCTAAAAACGAATTTTTTCCGCATTTTATAGCGTGAATCGCAATGAGTATATAAGAAAAAAGATTTCTTTACAATTAGTTCGGTATAAAAGATATGTTAGATTTATATCATTTTTTAAATATCGATCACTGTTCAGTCATCATGATATCATCAAAGATGCCGGCAACGTCGATTCCGTTAACCAGGACACCCTTTTTATAGCCTTTATAAAGATTTTCCCGACCTTTCTGAAGCTGAACGCTTGTAATTCCATGCTGAATGGAAAGATGTGCCTCAAGAAGAGCCGAAAGATGGTCAGCTGCACGGACAAGCTTGCCGTCAACGGGACTGTATTTATCCTCATTGAACTTGGAATTAAGCTCATTAAAGGAAATTGCCAGAACGCAATTGTCAAAAATCGCCCTGTTGGAGAATTCATCGCTTGTCCAGTAAAGGATCTCGTCCCGATAGAAAGGTTCCATAAGGGGAACAAGTTCCTTCTGGACGATCTGATCTTCTATGTTCTTGACGATTTCAGGAAGGCCGTCTGTGGCATTCTTTACAGGTGAAATTATGTCACGGGTAACACTTTCCGGCAAATCGTGGAAAAGTCCTGAGAAAAAATTGTTGTAGACTCTACGGGCGCATAATTGAGTTCCGCATTCACGTCCTAAAAGAAGAGTGATCACGGCAACAAAGAAACAATGGCCAAGGACGGAAGTTTTAGGCACGCGAGGAGTCTGATTCCATCTTGTCTGGAACCTGAGCTGCTCGATCCGCATAAGGAAATCAAAAGGTTTCTGGCGGGTAATCAGAAGCTGAAGTCCACGAAGATCAAGATAGCCCTGCAAGTCCGCATTGAGTTCCTTCCGTATTCCCTCAAGGCGCTGGGATTCATTTACAGGAGTAAGCATCTCAAGCTCACGCAAAGTGGAATATTTATGAGCGGCCCTGAAAATCTTAACAGTAAGGGCAATGTCGGAATTTTCACCCTTGTACTGGCTGAGGTTATCAAGGTACAGACGGAACTTTTCAAGAAGCTCCTGGTCATCGATGAGTTTTACGTAGCGCTCATAAACCCATTCATTGAGCTTTTTATATTCCTGGGGATATTCATTTTTTATCAAGGTCTGCACCGGAGCCTTTATGTCGCACAGCTGGATCTTGCGGAGCAAATCAAAAAGGCTGGCATAAATAAGCCATTCCCAGTCGATTTTTGCACCAAGGCTTTCTTCGTATTTTGCGATTATGTATGCGACAACACATTTTTCAGCGTGCTTATCCATTTCAATGATTTCAAATGGACGCACCAGATCGTTCCATCTTTCAATGGAAAAAGCTTCGAAAATCTTGAGAATGAATTTCTTTTTCATAGACTATTTTGAAACACCCTTCTTTACATCGTCTTCCATCTTGGTTTTCCATGCAAGGGCTTTCTTACGGATATTTTCAGATTCGTTGCTGTCACTCATGACCATTGCAATGCGGCGCAATGCGATGAGGAGATTGACTGCCATGCGCATGTCATCAACACGACGACTTGCAAGCTCGTAACGATCGCGGTAATCTGTCGCACATTTTGAAAGAAGCTCTCGGATAAGACGAATG
>CALELJ010000041.1 GCA_937902445.1 uncultured Treponema sp.
GAACGAACATAGATGTCATAGCAATGTTAAGTCCGCCGCCACAGAATGTATCACCTGATGCACAGTCAACACCGAAGAGGGCGATGATGTCACCTGGCATACCTTCGTTGATATCTTCCATCTGAGCAGAGTTCATGCGAACGAGACGTCCAACCTTGAACTTCTTGCGCTGGCGAACGTTGTAGAGTTCATCACCCTTAGCGATCTTACCCTGGTAGATACGTGTGTATGTGAGCTGTCCGAACTGACCGTCATCGAGCTTGAATGCGAGAGCAACACATGGCTTGTCTTCAACGTTGAAGAGTTCAACCTGTTCTTCGTTCTTGTCAAGGTCGAGACCGTAGTTGTGTACTTCTGTTGGGTTAGGGAGGTAGTCAAGAACAGCGTCGAGAACTGGCTGGATACCCTTGTTCATGTGAGCTGAACCACAGAATACACCAACGAACTGTTCAGCAAGTGTTCCCTTGCGTACAGCAGCCTTGATCTTGTCTACTGGAACGTTGTCATAGTCACCTTCGAGAAGGAGTTCCATGAGTTCATCATCAAAGTTAGAAACTGCATCGAGGAGTTCAACGCGCTTTTCCTTAGCCTGATCAACGAGGTCAGCTGGGATTTCTGCAACGCGAACGTCAACACCGTCATTTCCTTCGAAGTAGTAAGCCTTCATTGTTACGAGGTCAACAACACCCTGGAGCTTGTCTTCGAGACCGATTGGAAGTTCCATCATGTATGCGTTGAGACCAAGCTTTTCGCGGATCTGTCCACATACACGTACAGGATTTGCACCCTGGCGGTCACACTTGTTTACGAAAGCGATACGTGGTACATGGTATCTCTTGAGCTGGCGGTCAACTGTGATAGACTGAGACTGAACACCTGCAACAGCACAAAGAATCATGATAGCACCGTCGAGAACGCGGAGTGAGCGTTCAACTTCAACTGTGAAGTCAACGTGACCCGGTGTGTCGATAAGGTTGATTGTTGTGACCTTCCACTGAACCTGTGTAGCTGCTGACTGGATTGTGATTCCGCGTTCGCGTTCCAATTCCATGTTATCCATTACTGCACCAACACCGTCCTTACCCTTAACTTCGTGGATCTGGTGAATCTTGTTACAATAGAACAAAATGCGTTCTGAAGTTGTTGTCTTACCAGAGTCGATGTGTGCACTGATACCGATATTACGAACTTTAGTAATATCAAAAGCCATAGTGTATACCTCACCTAAAAAAAAGATTACTTAGTAAAATATCGCCAACAATAGCAATAGTTCCGCGTATTTTAGTAAAAAAACGCAAGATATTCAATAGTAAAACTTTCATAAGGGTAAAAAAACAGACAACAAAAAAAGCCACCGGAATTTCCAGCGGCTTCATTATTCACCATTCATTATTAATTATTAATTACTTTCCTCAGGGTGTGTCTGGAACCACTTGAACCATGCTTCGTCAACCTTGTTGCACCACTGGGTCTTCATCTTCTTTGCCATGAAAGAATTTGTGAAGCCATTTTTGATGATCTTCTTGATGTCTTCCAAAGTAAATCCAAGTTCATTGTAGATGTTCCAGTATTCATCGAGAAGGGAACACTTGAAGAATGTAGGATCGTCTGTGTTGATCGTGATGTTGCATCCTGCGTCAAAGAGTTTTTTGGCAGGGTGGTTTTTCATGTCGCCTTTGAATTCCTGGAGAATGAAAATATTGCTTGTTGGACAGACTTCAAGGGTGACCTGCTTTTCTGCAAGTTCCTTTACGAATTCAGGATCCTTGATTGCCTGGATTCCGTGTCCAAGACGTTCCGCATGGCAGAGGTTGATGCTGTCTTTCATTGACCAGCTTTCAACTGATTCACCTGCGTGTGTGACCGTATGGAGTCCGTGTTCAACAGCCTTGTCGAAAACCGGGGCGTATTCTTTTGCAGGTCCTTTTGCCTCGTCTCCACCAAGACCGATTCCAAGAATCAACGGATTTCTAGCTGCGATTACGTAGTTGAGGTTGTTCATGGCATTTTCCATTCCGAAAGAACGGCTTACGTCTATGAGGCAGCGGACTGTTCTGTGGGAATTGGAACTGATTCTTTTGATGCACTTTGAAATTGTATTTATGATGTCGTTGAACTGCCAGCCTTTTTTCAGGTGTGACGTTGGGCTGATGAATGTTTCGCAGTAAACGATGTTGTTGTCGTTGAGATATGCTTCGAAATCACGGAACTGGATCTCAAGATCAGATATGTTCTTGAAATAAGACTGAATCTTGATGAACGACGTTAGAAAGCCACCCAGATCAGTGTAATCAAAAAGGGAATTGAACTCTTCGTCTGACATTGGAGTTCCGAAATTTCTTTCGTATACCTTTTTTACAGTATCACGACTGATGACAGCCTCTTCATGAACGTGAAGTTCTGCCTTTGGGATGGACTTTAATAAATCATAAAACACTTCTTTCTTCATGCTTATATTCTACTGCAATATGTTAAAAATAACAGTGCTTTAGGGGTAAAAAGGTAAATATATCAAAAAGTTATATGCCGGATTAAAATTGGCTTGTTGCCAATTTTAATCCGGCAAAGAACTGATTTGTCCGCAGTCCGCGGCCATTTTTTGCTTCGCAAAAAAACATCAGTTCTTTCGTTGTAGACTCGACCGCAGTCCGCGTTCGTTTTTGCTTTGCAAAAAATGTCTGCTGGTAAAAAAAAGTTGATTTAAAACATATTACAATGTAGATTAAAAATATGTCTAAAAGAATTTATATCGGTAACTTAAGTTTTACTACAAATGAGGAAACACTGACAAATCTGTTTGGTGCTTATGGAGAGGTTGTTTCGGCAACCATCATCAAGGACAGGGATACAAACCAGTCAAAGGGATTTGGCTTTGTTGAAATGGGCGATGACGCTGACTGCGATGGTGCCATTTCTCAGCTTGGTGGAAAAGAAGTTGACGGACGCCGTGTTCGAGTCAACTATGCTGAAGAGAAAAAGGAACGTGGTCCAAGAGATGGATTCAGCCGTGAACGCCGCGGTGGTTTCAATCGTGACCGCTCGGACCGTTTTGATCGCGGCAGACGCGGTGCTCGTGACAGGGGAGAGTACTAGAAAAAATGGAAGTGATGAACGGGGACTTTTCAAGATTCATTGATGGAGATTGTAATCGTGCTGATTTCATTCAGTCCTGGCTTGAAGGCAAGGGCGTGAAGACCAACAGGATTGCTATCGATGGAAAAAATCACATCCTCGTTCAGTATGAATCAAGATTCTATAATCCCAGGTTCAGGATAAAGACTGTGATAGCCCATCATGACAGGGTTGAAGGCAGTCCTGGAGCGAATGACAACAGTGCTGCCGTCTGGTTTCTGATGAACTGGGCTGTAAAATTAAAGGATCATCCGGATTTTCATAATGTCCGCATTTTTTTCACTGATGGTGAGGAACTTGGCTGGAATACCGGTGTAACGGAACAGGGGGCCTTTGGCATTGCCAGTACCTTCCAGCGCCTTGGCATAAAAAACGATGATGTCTTTGTGTTTGACGCCTGCGGTAGAGGTGAAATACCTGTTCTTGCCAGATTGAATCTTGGTGCAAAATCTCCGGCAGATTTTCTGAAAAAGGCAAATGACCTTTATCTCAGGTCTCAGGAAATGTTAAAGGCCGCAAGTGGGGGACGGTGGATGACTCTGCCGGTTCCGTATAGCGACAATGCTTCTTTCCTTGCATGCGGAATTCCTGCCGTTGCAATTACCATGCTTCCGGCTGATGAGGCAAGCCTTTATGCAAGAATGCTGACAAAGGATAAAAACCTTGAGTCCAATGTGTTGAACAGGGAAAGTTCAAAGTTACAAAGAATTGCTGAGGGTACACCGGATTATTCATACAAGGAACACCTTCCGCTGACCTGGCGTCTGTTCCATACTGAGAGGGACAACATTCAGTCCCTTACACCTGTGAGCAGCAGTGTCATGGAAAAAATCCTCGATGTCCTGTCCGCTGCAAAAACTCCAGTTTAAGTGCAAAAAAAAGGGTGCAACCGATGTGTGCGATTGTCACCCCGAAAATTTTCCTAGATGTTGTCCTTCATGTTTGACAGCTTGAAGGCAATGTTTTTCATTTCATTGACAGTGTTGGTGATGGTCTTTGTTGAAAGGGCAAAACTTTCAATACCCGAGCTTATCTGCCTGAGGGTTATGACAATCTGGTTGAATGACGCTGTCTGCTGCTCTATGATTCCTGAAATCTCCGTAGCCTTTTCATTCGTCTCGTTTGAGGATTCCATGATTCCTCCAAACTGTGACTCAAGCTGCTTTGAAAGATTTGCCTCTTCATGTATGAAATCAGTACTTTGCTCTGATGAAGCAATGAGCTCACGGGATGCATTCTGGATGTTTTCAATATAGGCCTGGATCTTTTCGATGGACTCCATTGTGTTGTTTGCAAGACGCCTGATTTCCGTTGCAACGATGTGGAAATTGCGTCCATTCTTTCCGTTGGAAACAGCTTCAAGTTCAGCATTGAAAGCGATGATCTTTGTCTGGTCGGCAATGTCCTTTATGATTGTAACGATGTCATCGATGTTGTCTATCTGGTTTGCAAGATCCTTGATTCCGTCTATGACTCCCTGGTTTGAGGCATTGATGTCTGTAAGGCTCTGGATGTTTTCCTTCAAAAGATAGAAAGCCTCTGAAACTTCGTCTTTTGTCTTGTCCGTACCTTCAGATACTTCTGAAATTCTTGATGCTACATTCTGCGACAGGGCATTTGAATCTTCCATTGTGCTCAGGATTTCCTTCACGTCTCCGCTCTGTTCAGCGGAAGAAGTTGCGATCTTGTCCGAAATGATGGAAAGATCTTCCGTTGAATGAAGAACATCCTTTCCGATGTCGGAAAACTTGTCCATAAGATCCTTGTAGTGGCTTATTACAACTCCAAGAAGGTGTACATTGTACTGGATCTGGTCCGACAAAGTTGTCTTGAGTTCAGTATTTGGATTTCCAGTTTCAAGCAATTCGATGGAAACATGCCTCAGCTGTTTGTTGCTTTTTTCCATGTAACGGGAAAAGAGAAGAAGCATGGCTCCGTTAAGTCCAATCTGAAGTATGTTTGCGATTACTATTCGGATGATCTGATCCCGGGGACCGAGGTGGATTCCGTTTATGACCATGTAGCCCTGTTTAAGGATAAAATAGGACAGTATATTTGAGAATATGATCGGAATGAAAAGGAATAATATGCATCTTGCAAGTACAGACAGACCGAAGAAAGTTTTCTTGATTCCAAAAAAGTTTTTCGTGTTAAGTATTTCAGTATTTATGCCGGACTTTATGATCTGCTGGATCGGTTTCTGTGTGACATGTTCGCAGAAAAAGAAAATGATCATCGATGTCGTGTATGATCCGAAAATACATGCGATGTAGGAAATTCTTGCGCTTTGAACATCGAGATTGATTTTTGGAAAATATAGATAGAGAAGGCACATTATGAATGTTGCACTGGTTGCGTACAGAAATGTACCGAATCCGCTGATTGCAGGAAGCCTTACAAGTTTAAGGAAAAGTTTTGTCCTGTCGTCAATGTTTTCAAGCTTGTTGTTCTCAAAGAAATTCAGATACTGCTCTATCTTTTTTGTTTCAAGCCTGTTGAAGAAAGGTACGATCAAAAACTGCGAAATGCAGAATACAATGGCTGAAAGGATGAGTGCCCACAAAATCTGTGAAGGCCTGAGGGCAATGAAAAAAGATGTATAGCAGAAAACGAAAATCGAACAAATGAATATTGTTATTGTCTTGTACCAATATAATCTGGATGAAAATGAAATTGTCTTGTTGCTCATGTTATGCTCCTATAAATTATACTCCGCAGCTGAACGATCTTTCAGTCGTCCTGTTCAGCATTTTCCGGGTCGGCAACTTTTGCAGATTCTATCAGGTTGACGTTTTCCTGAAGGTTTCTTGATGTTTCTATGAGGGATCTTGTGGATTTTGAGAATCCCTGGATGCTTGTACTGATCTGCTGCAATGTGTTTACAATCTGGTCAAATGCCTTTGTCTGCTGTTCAACAAGATACTTGATTTCATTTGATGATGTTGAATTATACCTTGCGGAATTGTTGATGTTCGTAAATTTGTCCTCAAGCTTGATGGAAAGGCTTGATTCTCTTTTGATGAGCTCCGTGCTTTTCTGGGAGGCTTTTATGAGCTGGTCGGAAGACTTCTGAACTGCTCCGATCTTTGCCTTGATTTCCCTTGTGCTGTCCATGGTGCTGTTTGCAAGACGGCGGATTTCATTTGCGACATTCTTGAAGTTTTTGCTTTCTCCGGTATTTGTAGTAGCCTCAAGCTCAGCATTGAAAGCAATGATTTTTGTCTGGTCGGAAATGCTGTCGATGATGTTTGCGATTTCCCAGATGGAATTGATTTTTTCGTTCAGGTTTTTTATTCCCTGAATTGTGACTTCATTTGAGTCTGCGATGGCTGCAATTGAGGCAAGTGATTTTTCAAGAAGTTCTGAACCACTGTTAACTTTCTCTACAGTTTTTTTTGCGATTTCCGTAACTTCGATGATTCTGTTTTCGATGTTGTGGGAAAGGTTTGTCGCATTTTCCATAGTCGCAACGATTTCCTTGATTCCTGTCGACTGCTCTACGGAAGTAGATTCCGTCTCATTTGCGATTCTCATGAGTTCAGATGAGGATTCACTGATGGTCTTGCCGAACTGTTCCGTCTGAAAAAGAATTCCTCTGAACATGCTGATGATCTGGTTGGCAAGGTAATGGTTGAAAGAAAATTCATCAGAAAGGTCTGTGTCGATTGGAGAAATCTTTGAGAACTCAGTAGAAGTAATGCCGTTAAGTACTTCAGTCATCCTTGTGTTTTTATTTGATATGTCGTTGTGGAAAAAAACGACTGAGATGAACAGAAGGGCTATGTTGAGGATGTTTGTGCTCAGCATTCTAAGGGTCTGGATATTTCCGCTTTCCGGCAATGCCGTTCCGTCGATGGAATAGTAACCTGAAATAAGTACTGCACAGTTGATGAAACATGTCAGGATTGCCGGTATGGCAACATAGATCCAAAGTTTGGATTTGAAACGTAGACTGAAAAATTTCTTGTGCATTACATATTCTTTTTCAATCCCCGCGTTGATTATGTCTGTTCCGATTCTACTTACAATATTTGAGCAGAAAGTAAAGCCGATGATCGATGCAAAATATGATCCGAAAAATTCCTCTATGACGAAAAGACCTGTTATGTTCAGCGGAAGCTCAAGATATGAGTAGAAGTAGTAGGCGATAGTTGCGGATCCGATGAAAAAATAGAAGAAAGTCATCAATGCTGTATAGAATGGATACTGGATAAGTTCATCAAAGAGATGGGTCCTTTCTGAAACAGTCGTTTTTGTCGTATAGAAAGATTTTATTCTGATTGAAATCTTATGGTAGCAGAGATGGTCTGTAATGAGAGCGCATCCAAATTGCAGGAAAATTACTATTGCAATAAAAAACTTCAGTGATGAATAGAATAATTCGAAAGGTATTCTTGTTGAGAAAATCGCATACAAGAAAAATACCGATGCTCCAAATATGTCAGGGAGAAAACTCTTTACTATTGCTTCATGTTCAAAACTTTTCATATAGCATTACCTTCCTGTCTTGTTTCAGTATTGTCGTATTTGTTGTTGAGCTCAAGTATGTGGGATGAGCTCTCCCGAAGCTTTTCGATGGTGTCTGAGATATTCGTTGCCGACGTTCCAAAATTGCGGACGCTTTTTGCGATCTGGGAAAGGGTTTCCACAATCTGATGGAATGAATTCGACTGTTCGTGCAGTGAATCTTTGAGACTGTTTGAGTTTACCGCAGTTTCATGGGCGGTCTTCTTGATGTCCTCAAATTCAGTTTTCAGCTTGGAACAGATTACATTGCCTTCCTCTGTCTTTGCCATGCAATAGTTTCCCGTTGCGATAAGCTCTTCGCTGGATTGTGTTATGTCTATTATCTGGTCGTGGATGGCCTGTGTCAGGTCCATGGTATTGTCTGAAAGGCGGCGGGTTTCTTCCGCAACATTTGAAAAATCAATTCCCTTGATGTCAATGTTGTTTGCCTCAAGTTCAGCATTGAAAGCAACTGTTTTTGTCTGTTCCGCGATCTTGTCAATCAGATTGATTACATCCTGAATGCCTGTGATTTTGGCGGAAAGTTTCTTGAGATTTTCGATAGTTATTCTGTTTGTGTCAGTGATTTCCTGGATCTTGTTGAAGTTATCATTGAGCTCAAAAGAAGTGAAGTCAATCCTATCCAGTGTCTTTGAGGCGACTGTTATGACCTCATCGAAGCTGCTTTCGATTTTCTTTGACAGATGCTTTACGCTCTGCATTGTCGCAAGAATTTCCTCGATGTTCGCAGACTGTTTGATGACGTTTTCCTTTGTCTGGTTTGAAACCTGGGAGAGAAGTCTTGTTACTTCCTCTATGTCCTGGTTTGTTTTTGCGTTGTTTCTTATCAGTGAGTCAAAGATGAGGATTGTTCTGTTGATAAGATACATGGTGTATGAGAATTCGCTGAATAGATCAGTCTCGAAAAGGTTCTTTTGGTCTACTTTCTTGTTCTTGAGCAGGACAAGGGAGTTCTGCATGAGGGCCGTATTGTTTTCCATTCTGGCATAATAAAAATAGATGAGAAGACAGGTACTCAATGCATTGGCGATGGTTATCTTCAATATAAATGCCATGGCTTCCGACCTTGTTAGTGTAGTCTTGATGAAAAATCCCATTTTTTCCGTTTCCGAAAGAAATCTTGAGACGATGGTTCCGGTTTCAGCGTATAAAGTCTGGGGATGGAATGAATAGAAGACTGCGTGGAATGAAATCAATGCAGTTCCAACAATCGGGAGCACAAAATATAGAATGAAATAGGCGTTCTGTGACAGTCCGAAGATTTTTTTTGTTGAAAGGGCAACTCCCTGGTCGACTATGGTCGAAGCAATTCTGCTGCATTTTATTTCAAGTACGAATATCTCAACTAATATGACGATATAGGCTAAAGATATGTATAGATGAAAGTAGAGAATGCAAATATGTAAATCCGCATGCTGGAAGAAATATGCGCCGCAGGAATATAGAAGCCCGTTCAGGATAAAAAGGACGCCAAGATGAATTGCTTTATGTATCGGGAAAATTCCAATGCCCTGAAGAAGTTCTGTTCTTCCTTTTTCCGTAAGTCCTGTTGATTGCCAGTATATGATCTTGTTTGAAAGCGGTTTTATGTTTGTGTGATAAAAAATGATGTCAAAGATAATCATCAGCAGGGCAGACATCATGACCAGCAGTATCAGCTGCAAGGGTGTGTAGTCGATTGCCAGCTTTGCAACAAGACCGCAGTAAAAAATTATAAATGTATTTGAGATTATCACAAGAGGAAATTCAAATGAATAAATCTGAAGCTCAAAACTTTTTTTTTGTTTTGCTTTATAAAATCTTTCAAAAAGGTTTATCATGACTTGCCTCCGGTTTTACTTTTGAATCCAAGATTCGCTGCTGTTTCACGAAGGGATTTTGTCTCGACGCTTATTTTCTGGGATGCCTGGGAAAAATTCTCAAAGCCGGAATTTATTTCAGAAAGAGTCGTGTTGATCTGTTCGAAGGCGCTTTGCTGGACATCGGTAATGTCTACGGTTTTTTTCAGGCTTTCTGCAGTAATGTCACTTGAAATGCACAGTTCCTTGAAGTGCTGCTCAAGTTTTGAGTAGAACTCACTTCCTTCTCGTGTTTTCTGCGTTCCTGATTCGCTGGAGATGATAAGGTTGTCACAGGAATGGAGTATATCGGTAAGACGCTGACGAATCTCAAAGATCGAGTTTTTCATGGAAGCGGCAAGCCTTAAGATTTCATTTGAAACAATATGGAATTTATCTCCTTTTTCTCCTGCGATTGATGCTTCGAGTTCCGCATTGAATGCTATCGTTTTTGTACGTTCAGCAACGGAATCGATGGCGTTGACGACGGAATGAATGGCTTCAACCTTGTCGCTTAAATCTTTTATACCGTAGATTGTCTCAAGATTTGACTGTGTGATTTCTGCCATCTTCTGGATGCCCGATGAAAGAAGTGTTGATGAAGTGTCAGCCGAAGTTTTTGTGAGGTATGCTGATCTTTGTATCAGGTCGATGTGGGAAGAAATATCCTTGTGCTGCCGTTTTGCATTTTCCATTGTAGCAAGACACTGTCTGATGGCTGCTGCTTCGGAAATTGATGTTTCGGCCGTAATGTTTGCATCCTGCGAAAGTTTCTGCGATGATTCCGCGATGTTTTCTCCTGTCAACGCCGCTTCAACGGAAATGTCCCTGAGATAGTTGATGAGTTCGTCGATAAGATAGATGCTGTATGAGAATTCATTGCTCAAATCTGTTGGAAGAAAGAGATCCGCCTTGTGGTTTTCTGTAAGGATTTCAAGGATCTGGATGATTTTCTTTGTGCTCTGGGTGAAGCTTTTCTGCATGTGGTTTGCGATTGAATAGATGACAATTGCATTTACAAGGAGAACGAAGGCGAAATTTATCAGAGTCAGTCTGATGTTCCAGCCGTCGTATACGTTCATGTAGATGATTGTAATCTGAAGCAATGCACCGATTATTGTCGGAAAAATGCAGAAATACAGGATTCTGTTTTTTGTGCTTTCGCCGTAGAACTGGTCCCTGTGTACGGTCTCAGAATTGATTCCCTGGCTTACAAGAGCGGTGGCCTTTTTTATGCAAAGTGTTTCTGTATAGCAGAAAGACTGTATTCCTGAAGTGTACAGCCCTGCGATGCAGCAGGTGATTATGTAGATTATTGTTCGTATGGATATGTGGAATTTAAAAATCAGGATGAGAAATGGAATTACGGAAGCTCCGAGGACAACCAGCACAACCTCGATGCAGATGACCTTTGGACATTCTAGGAGGTCCTTGAGGAGTACAGTACGTTCATTGACTGAAAGTTCGCCTTTCTTGTTTTTTTCTAGACGGTCGGACATTTCCTTTACTAGAATTCTGTTTGTTCGAGGTGCTACAATGAACTGGGCAATCAGTGACATTGCGAGGACTGATGCGGTGAAGAAAATCATGTTTCCAAGATCCATCATCCTGAAAATTCCGGAACTGAGCAAAGTATATGTGAAGAAAAAGGCACCGCAGAAAAGATTGTTCCATCTTCCGGTGTCCATCAATTCTACTTCAAAGGTCTTGTTGTTGAATAAATCCGTATTTTCCATAGTTGCCAGCCTTATTTAGAGGTTAGGGTGATAGCACCGTCCCAGTTTGCAGGCTTGTCCTTGATAAATCTTTTGCATCGCTCAAGAAGAACTTTTGTTGCCCTGTCCCTTGGGGATAGAACTTTTGCAATCCTAAGATAGTCCTGTGCTCCGTTAAAATTGCCCATGAGATACTGGTACAATCCCTTGCTGAAATTTTCTGTAAAGTTGTCGGAATACTTTTCCGGATCGGAATACAGCTCAAATATTTCAACTGGAATGGATTTTCCCTTGACCTTTACATTGTCCAGATATCGCAGATGGTGCTCCATGTGCCTGGTAAGGTATCTTCCAAATTCCATGTCAGATTCAGCGGCTTCTATATCCTGTTTTACAGCATCAGTAATGAGTATTGATGCACCGTAAAGCTTTGTAAGGTCTTCGATTCTTGAGGCAATGTTTACATCGTCTCCAATGACAGTGTATTCCTTTTTGTCCTCACTGCCGATGGTTCCGGAAATTGGAAGACCATAATGGATTCCGATACCAACCTTGAATTCACATCCTTCCGGTATGTTCAGCATGCTGGTATCAAGTTTTTCAATTTCCTGCATCATTTCCATGGCGGCGTTTGCTGCACGGAACCCATTGTATTTGTAGCTTTCAGGAACGCCAAACAGGGCCATGATTTCGTCACCCATGAATTTGTCGATCGTTCCGCCGTGCTTCTTTATGATGTTGCCCATGAGTGAAAAATAATTGTTGAGGAAAGCAACTACATCTTCAGGCTGGTTTTTCTCCGTGATGGTTGTGAACTCGCGGATGTCCGCCATAAGGATAGCAACCTTGCGCTGTTCTCCAATGGACGATGTGATGGAGGTGTCTCCGGCAACGATGTCCTCGATGACTTTTGGCGGAAGAAATCGGCTGAAAGCATTTCTGATTTTTCTTTCCGCGTGTATGCTTTTGTTTGTAATGATGTTCTTTTCGATTATCGGAGCATATATTCCTGTAAGAAAGTCAAGGCGTTTCTGTGTCTCTGTATTCATCGTACTGTGGCCTGTTGTCGCAGTATGTATTGTGAACGGATACTTCTTTGTCTGGTCCATGGGAAAAATATCGTAGTTCTTAAGCTTCTCCTTTTTGAAGGAGAACTGTTCTATGACAGATTCTGAGCAAAGTGAATCCTGCCAGTTGTAGTCTTTTCTTGATGGAATCCTTGCGGTGAAATCGGTCTGGCAGATTTTCTTGAAGTCCATGTAGTCCTGGTCCGTGATGGAATCAATATGGTCGTAGTATTCAATTATCTGGTCGTCATTGACGAGAATTCCAAGGGCGTCGTAGTTGTAGATGTTGCTTATGTTTTTTGCCAGCTGGGTAAGAAGATGTTCCATGTCCCAGATGTAGTTTTCAACGTTGAAGGCATCACGGACCATGTACAGCTCGAAAAGTTCCTGTCCGAAAGACGATGTGATGAGATGTATGAGGTCCTTTTCCGACAGATCCTTTCCGGCCGGCTTTTTCTTTCCTGAATATTTGGCGGTGAGTTTTTCCACCATGGAAGAAAGGGATCCAAGGTTTTCTGATGAAGGAACATAGAAGGCGTCGCTTTTTGTTGTTTCAGCCCAGAACCTGGCGTCATTTTCCTGTGCCGAGGAACTTATGATGACGGCTGTGTTTTTTGTTTCATCGAGACTCTTTATGACGTGGGTAAGGTTATAGCCGTTGATGACAGGAAGATCCGTTGAGACAATGAGACAGTCAGGCTGGTCCCTGAACATTTTTTTCAGGGCGTCGATACCATCTTTTGTCGTGTCTATCTGCCATCCTTCTTCTGAAAGGAACTCTTTGAGGAGGTCTGTAATTGTTTCTGAATCATAGGCAATGAGAATTTTCTTAGTTTTCATCAAGTAGTTCCTTTACCGCATCAAGAAGGTTTCCGCGCTGGAAATCAGATTTGACAATGAAGGCCTGTGCCCCAGCTTCCATGAAAAGTTTTTTCGAATAGATGTCGTATGCCCCAGACACGACTATGACCGGAATGTTGTTTTTGTGTTCCAGTCTCCTTATATTTGACAGCAGTGTTTTTCCGTCCATTCTTGGCATGCTGATGTCTGTAATGACTATATCGATGTTCTTCTTGTGTATTTTTTCAAGGGCATCAACGCCATCTACTGCTGTCTCGACGGAATATCCGTCTGCCTCAATGATCGCCTGTTCAATCTGTCGTGTTGTAGCAGAATCATCGACGATGAGAACTGTACGTGTTTTTTTCTGGTTCTTTGAGATGTATTTTTTTGTGTCATAGACAACAAGTTCTCGCATTTTCTGCATCATGCATGGAATGTCGATGACAGGAATTATCGCATAGTTTTCATCATAAACCACGCCCTGAAGAGATTTCATTTTCTGAAGACAATCAGGCAGTGGAGTGATGATCACATTTTCATTCTGCTTGATGGAATCAACGATGATGCCCATTTTTGTCTCAAGGTATTCCACGATGATGACATTTGAAATGTCCTTCTGTTGGCCTGATCCAAGGATAGAAGAAAGAAAGTGCAGTGGTATGATCCTGTTGTGGACGTTTATGTAACGCTGGTTCTGCATTGTGATGATGTTGTCACCGGTAGTGGTAATGACTTCCGAAATATAATGGGATGGAATCATGACCTTTTCATCGCCGGAAATTACAAAGAGACCACGCTGTGTTGCAAGTGTAAGTGGAATGGAAAGTTCAAAAGTTGTTCCCTTGTCTTTTTCCGTAAAGATTCGGATCTTTCCCTTGATCTTTTCCATTGCGTTTCTAAGGACGTCCAGCCCGATGCCGCGTCCTGAAATTTCAGTTGCTTTGGAAGATGTTGAAAAACCAGGAAGAAAAATGTACTGCTGGAGTTCCCTGTCAGGCATTGCTTCAATTTCCGACCTGTGGTTGGGATTCATCTCGATAGCCTTTTCACGGATCTTGTCATACTGGATTCCACAGCCGTCATCCATGACCGTTATGATGATTCTGTTTGAAACCTGTTTTGCATGAATGGAAATCAACCCCTGCCTGTCTTTTCCAAGGGCGGCTCTTGTTTCCTCGTCTTCAATTCCGTGGTCCAGGCAGTTTCTTACAAGGTGAAGGAGAACCGTTCTAAGCTGTTCAAGAATCACCTTGTCCAGCATGAATGTTGTTTCCGGTATATCAACCGTAATGTTCTTCGCAAGGTTCATCGCTTCTTTTGTAATTTCTTTTTTCAATGGAGCGAGAACCATTTCAAGAGGAAGCATTCTGAGCGCGAAAATCTGATGCTGTGTTTCAAAGACGGCATTTTCCGTTGCTGCCAGATCCTCATGGAGCTGATGGGGAACTTCGTAAAGCCTTTCTGAATTCCTGTTTGCCAGTCGTTTCTCAAGGGCCTCAATCTGGTGCTTCAGGCGGAACTGCTTTATGACAAGGTTGTCGTATTCCTGGATTATGGCGTTGATCCTGTCGATGCTGATGCGGACCGAAGTAATCTGGTCAAATGAAGTCGTGGTCGTAAAATTTTCTTCCCACTCATCGTGCAGTTCGGAATCATCCCCAAAGGTGCCCGTAGTGTCCGTCCACAAAACAAGGCTGTCAGGATCAAAGAAGAATCCTGAGGCGGCTCTTTCACATGTTTCAGTGAAATTGTCGATCTTGACTTCGGAACTGCCAGTCTTTGCAATCTTTGTAAGGATCAAGTCAATGAGTTCCGTGCATTTAAATGAAAGCTTCACTATGTTCGTAGTGAACTCAATTTTTTTCTCGAGGATGCCTTTGAAAACAGATTCCAGATGATGGGCGACATTCTCCACCGACTTATAGTCCAGCATTCTTGAAGAACCCTTGATGGTGTGTAATAGCCTGAGAATTTCAGTTGTAGGCTCCTCGTCATCAGGAGAATTTTTCAAGGAAATGATATGAGAATTTATGCTGTCTATGTGTTCCCTGACTTCTGCGATATAGCTGTCAACGAAGTTTTCCTTTGAAAATGCCATCTATTCTCCAATTTCATTACGGATTTCCTCAATGTTCTTTTGACATAAAGGAATGAAATATGCCGGATCAAAATCTATTGTAAAATTATAACATACTTTTCCTGTTTTTAAATAAGATGTAAGGATATTTATGGCTTCTGCAAAAGTTTTTGAAGCTTTGTTGAATTTTCCTATATGTTTGTATGTGAATCCTGCCATTACAACAGCAGGCCAGAATTCCCCGTTCAAAGTTTTTGATTTGAAAAAAAGTTTCTCCGCTTTTTCATAGGATTCCTTCTGGTATTCAATCATTGCGAGGAAAAAGAATTTGTACTCAAGCTGGGAAAGTGAAAAATCGGCGTTTTCTACAAGTTCCGCGGCTTTATTGAAATTTGAGCAGTCTATGCATCTCATGATTTTTTTGCATTTTTGTGCCAGCAACTGCAGCGAGTCTTCTGCCGGTGATGTGTTTTCAGGCGGAACTTTTACCGCCGCTTTTGTCTTTACTGAAATCTGTTTTGGGGGGATTGGTTTTTCTTTTTTTGCTTTTTGCAGATAGTAAACGTTGCCTGACTGTTTTTTTCTGAAAAGTTCCGGGCAGTTAACTGACGCGATTTCATTCATGGAAAGCATGATTATTCCGTCAGGTTTCAGGAATTTC
The DNA here is from genome assembly GCA_937902445.1 of uncultured Treponema sp. Lineage (GTDB taxonomy): Bacteria > Spirochaetota > Spirochaetia > Treponematales > Treponemataceae > Treponema_D. Next base: position 15,861 of record CALELJ010000041.1, read on the forward strand.
CAAAGATAGGTGAGGATCTTCTGTTTGGTTTCATCAGAAAAATATATGAAAACATTTCTCAGAAAAATCATGTCAAAGTATTCTGTAAAAAACGGAATGGATTCCGGCTCGTTTAGATTGACTTTCAGTATGTTTATGCATTTTATGTGATTCTCTTCGACGGTCAGCACATCTTCTGATGACTTTCCAAGTTTCCTCACAAGATCGTGGTATCTGGTTCCGTCTGTCCTGAATGCATTTTTTTCATATTTTCCGACCTTGAATTTTTCCAGGGCCTGTGTATCTATGTCGGTTGCATGTATCTCCACATCCAATCCCATATGTCTGGTCAGGGCATAGATTGAAAGAGGTTCCTCTCCTGTTGAACAGGCGGCGCACCATATTTTAAGAGGCATGTTTTTCTTCCGCGGAAAAAATTCATTTCGCAGGAAATCAAACTGGGATTCCTCCCGGAAAAAATATGTTTCATTTACCGTGATTGAATTTATGAGCCTTGAAAGTTCCTTTGCATCGCCTTTAAGAAGGGTGCTGTAGGATTCGATGTTCATGTTCAGGGCTTTCATGCGCTCTGAGATATGGAAAACTGCAGACGGTTCATGGGCCTTTGTCAGAATGATTCCGCAGTTTCGGGTGATTATGTTCCGGAGATTTGGAGTAAGGACGTTCATAAAGATACCTGGCTCCTAGCAATGTGCCCCGGCAAGCTTTTTTATCTGACTTGAAATGTCTTCCAGATCAAGGACTCGGGTGATGGCTTTCTTTTCAATGGCGGCTTTTGGCATGCCGAAGACCACGCTTGTTCTTTCTGATTCCGCCATGGTATAACCGCCTGCATCGTATATCTTTTTGCATCCATCGGCTCCGTCAGTTCCCATGCCGGTAAGGATCACGGCGATGGTATTGCCTGCGGCCTCTTCAGCACAGGATAGAAACATTTTGTCCACGGCGGGTCTCAGGAAATGTACTTCCTCGCTGTAGTCAAGCCTTGCCTTGAAATGGCCGTTCTGTGTCGCCGTAATGCAGAAATGACAGCCGGAAGGAGCAACATAGGCGTGTGATTTTTCTAGAATCTCTCCATCGCAGACTGTGGTGACACGCATTCCTGTCGTTGAGTCAAGCCATTTTGAAAACTGCCTGTCGAACAATGCGTCTATGTGCTGAGTTATAATCACCGGAAGGGGAAAATCCTTTCCAAGACCTGACAGTACTTTCTGGACTGCAATTGGTCCTCCCGTCGAGGCACCTATGGCGACTATAGAGAATTTTTTTCCGTCGTCGATATGTTCCGCCTTTGAACCATTGAGGTCAGCTGTTGCAGAATTTTCTTCTTCATTGTCAGTTGATTTATCTGATAAAATTTTTTTCTTTATCGGACCGGATGATGAGTGGTGGCGCCTGAAAGATTCTGTGATGGTCATGAGCTTTTCACAGAACTTTTCGATTTTCTGTCTGTCCATGGTGGCAAGGTTTGGTTTCTGCTCGACTACCACGGCTCCGGCTTCAATGCACTTGTAACCGACTTCCGCTGTATCTTCCGTGGTGAAAGCAACAACGGCAGGATCGTATATTTCCTTAATTTTTGAGGTTGCTTCAATTCCGTTCATCAAAGGCATGTTGATGTCCATGATGATGAGTTCCGGCTTGAGTTTCTGCGCCATTTCCAGGGCAATTTTTCCGTTTTCTGCCGTTCCCGCAATCTCAAAATTTTTACTGTCTGACAGCACCTGGCAAAGCATTGCCCTTACGATGGCTGAATCGTCTGCAACAAGAGTCCTTATCATTTTTTTGAACTCCATTTTTCGTAAAGCAGTTCCGGATTGATGATCATGGAGATTTTTTCATCTTCAAAGGACATGGCGATGATTCCGGCTTCCTTTGTTTTTTCTGCCATTATTCCGCCTGGAATCTTATAGCTGCCCAGACTGATCTTGACTACGCTGGGAATGGAAGATGTTGTAAAGAGCGCATTCCTTTTGCAGGACAGCATTATGGCTGTAGGGTGGGCGATTTTGTTTTCCTGGTTGAAGAATGTTTTCACCATGGTGTCGAAGTCTATGAAAATTTCAGGTTCGATGTATTCGCTGGTTTCGTTTATATATCTGTGAGGAATATAGAAACAGTATTTTTCGTAGTCCAGCCTTATGAACCATTCAGTCGATTTCAATTTCTGCCTTCACCTTTTTAGCAATGGCTGGAACATCCAGAACCGGAGCAATTATGGTACCGATGGTGATGGTCTGTGCAAACAGGTCAGAGTCGGTTCTTTCTGCAATCTGCTGTTCCTCAACGTCTTCGCTTGTATAGAAATCCACGATGTCATCAATCTGAAGGGCTATGTCCGCTGAATTGTTCAGTACAAGAAAAAGTCTTGAATTTGTGCGGGACAGGTTTTGCAGCTGGCGGAAGTCAACGACGGCGTAAGGTTTTCCGTAGAAATTGAGAACACCCTTGAGGTAATTGGGAGTGAAGGGCATCGGAAAAATCTGGTTGTTCCTGAGGACTTCCGTTATGTTTTTAGATTCAACCGCATAGACAGAGTCATCCGACTTGAAGACGAGCCATGTTTTCTGTTCCGTGTAATCACTGCTGTCTGCCTTGGAATCGTCAGTACTGCTGTTTGTAATTTCATCGTAAAGAATTTCATCCATGTTTCAATTATAAGAGACAAAATGGCAAAAATCAATTTAACGCTGCTTTATGGCATCTTTTTTCAGCTTGTTTCTGTTGTAAAGGAACATTGCCGTTGCGGTTCCAATGATGATGGCATAACCTATGAAACTGTACAGGTCAGGAATCTGCTGGAACATCATGTAACCGAGAATTGCCGAAAAAATGACGTTTGAATATTCATAAATGGAAATCTTGGAAGATGGCGCATTGAAGTAGGCGTTTGTAATTCCGAATTGTCCCACTGCGGCAGAAGCTCCGGCTCCAATGAGGGCACAAAGCTGAACCGGTGACATGGGAGTATAATAGAAGAAGAAAAACGGAAGGGCGATGACTACTGAAAAAAAGGAAAAGAAAGTAATTATCACTTCACTTGCGACGTCGTATTTGCTGTGCATCTTACGCACGAAGGCATAGGCAAAACCTGCTCCAAGTCCGCCGAGGAAACCTGCAAGAGCGGGAAGGAATTCCGTGAAATTGAAGGTAGGCTTTATTACAAATAAGGCACCGCAGAAAGCTGTGATCAGGGCAGTTGCTGAAAATAAAGTCGGTTTGTCCCCAAGGATCAGTATGCTCATCAGGACGGAAGCAAAGGGCGACATTTTGTTCAGCATTGCGGCATCCGAGATGTTCATGTGACCGATGGCATAGAAGTTTCCAAAGATTCCGAAACTTCCGGAAAAAGAACGGAGCAGAAGGTATTTCCATGCAGGACGCGGAACTTTAAGTATGTGAGGATCTTTCTTTGCTTTTGCCATAAGTGTGGTAAAGGCGATTATGAAGGCGATTGAATTGCGGAAAAGTGCCTTCTGCATGAAATGTATGTCTCCGGCTACGCGTACAAGCATGCCCATCATGGCAAAACCAAAAGACGAAAGTATTATCCAAGCTATTCCGCGACCCAAATTGTCCTGTTTCATGCCCACAGTATAGCAAATCCGTGAAAAAAAAGCATTGTCCATGTTGTATAAAATCGCCATGGGACAGTAGAATGATGGGTATGGAACAAAAAATCTGGACTGTTGAAAAAAAATGCCGCTTGGATGAGTTTTTAAGAAGGGAACTGCCTTTGCTTTTTCCCGGAAAGGAAGTTTCAAACAGCAAAATAAGGCGTCTCATAGTTGCCGGCAGCATTTATGTCAATGGAAGACAATGCAGAATTCCAGCCTATGAAGTTTTTTCAGGATCCAGGATTTGTGCTGAAATAGAGGTCCATAAGTTTTTCTTTGAGAAGCAGCCGGAAGACATCGACTTTGTGCTGACGGAAAAAGATGTCCTGTTTGAGGATGAAAGCATTATAATAGTAAATAAACCTGCATTTTTGCCTACGGAAGGCACCATTGTCGAAAGCCGCAGGTCAATGCATTCCTGTGTGGTAGACTATTTATGGAAGAAAAATCCTTCTTTGCGCAATCCTCCCTATGCGGGCATCATGCATCGCCTTGATCGGGAAACAAGCGGAGTTCTTTTGTTTACGAAAACGCGGCAGGCAAACAAGGCTGTGTCGGACATGTTCCAGAACCATAGGGCAATAAAGACTTACAGGGCGGTTGCCTGTATGAAAAAGGCGGAACAGAGGGGACAGACCCCATGGCGAAAGCCTTGCATTCTTAAAACCGATCTATCCAGTAACTTTCGCCACAAGAATTGCGAAGCAATTCTTGAACAACGGGGACAGACCCCTGAAGAAAAGGAGACCGGCAATATTGGCTTACAAAAACATTTTGTTATTGAAAACTATATCGGTCGCATATCAGCAAAAAGTGCCCAGTGCCGGGTAGGACCTCTGGCGGAAAGCAAGGGCGGCCAGTGTGCTAAAAAAGAATTCACTGTAGTTGCGTCTGATAATGAAAAGTTATATATCAACTGCCGTCTATACACCGGCCGCACCCATCAGATAAGAGTTCATCTGTCAGGTTGTGGCATGCCTATTCTGGGAGATACTCTTTACGGCGGAAAAGAAAGCAGCCGCATAATGCTCCATGCCATGAGCCTTGAATTCCCACATCCCGTAACCGGCCAGACAATGAAAGTGGAAGCCCCCTTGCCGGAAGGATTTTTTTAGCCCATTACATCGTCGCTGGGACAGACCCCATGTGTGAAATAAAAAAATGGCGGGCCCCAGCGACGACGGAAAGGACAATGGCATCCTCCCGCTTCACCCATAAAGGCGATGTGCTTTTTTGGCGGGCCCCTCCTTGTCCTTTCCGTCTGCGTCCCACCCGGTTTTTATGTGTTCATGGGCTCTGTCCCCTTGACATGTGGGATAGTTTGATATAAAACTATTTCCATGTCATTCATTCCGCAGGAAAAATTCATGCGCCGTGCAATAGAACTTGCAGAACTTGGCGGCGGCCATGTACATCCAAATCCTCTTGTAGGCGCCGTAATCGTCCGCGACGGCAACATCATTGCAGAAGGCTATCACCATAAGTGCGGAGACCTCCATGCGGAACGCGACTGCCTGAAAAATGCGGCCGAAAAAAACATTGATGTTTCCGGGGCAGAAATGTATGTCACCCTTGAGCCCTGCTGCCATACGGGAAAGCAGCCTCCTTGCACCCAGGCCGTAATCGAAAGCGGAATAAAGACAGTGATAGTCGGCAGCCGTGATCCAAACGAACTTGTGAACGGTGGCGGTATCAGACAGCTTGAGGAAGCCGGAATAACCGTAGTCCAGGATTTTCTCCGCGAGGAATGCGACAATCTGAATCCTATTTTCTTCCATTACATTCAGCACAAGACTCCCTATGTCATCGTGAAATATGCCATGACCGCAGACGGAAAAACTTCATTGTCTACAGGTGAAAGCAAGTGGATAACTGGAGATTCCGCCCGTGAAAATGTACACCGTACCCGCGGAACTACCAGTGCCATCATGTGCGGAATAAAGACCGTCATTGCCGATGATCCAATGCTCAGCTGTCGTGTTGAAGGTGCGCGTTACACTCAGCCTGTCCGTGTAGTTCTTGACCGCAATCTCCAACTGCCCTTGGACTGCAATCTTGTAAAGACAGCGGGGGACATTCCGGTAATTGTTTTTTGCAGCGAAACTGCCATGAAAAATGTAAGCGCTTCTGGGAAAAATATTCTTGCCGGCCTTGGTGTTGAAGTCGTTCCCGTTGAAGAAAAAGACGGCCACATGGATCTTGAAAAAATCCTTGCCATCCTTGGTGAAAGAAAAATTGACAGTGTCTTTGTCGAGTCAGGCGGAACATTGAACGCATCCTTGTTTTTCGCCGGCGGAAAATGTCTTGTCAATGAACTTCATTGCTATGTGGCTCCAAAAATCACAGGCGGAATCAACGGCAGCATCCATAGTCCGGTCCAGGGCCTTGAATGCAGTTCCCTTGCCAACTGTGTAAAAATGAAAATGGTTGAAGTCAAAAACTTCAGTGAGGATATTTTAATAAGATACATGATTTGCAAATAATTCAAAATTATGAATTTTAAATTGTGAATTATGAATTATTAATTGTGAATTGAATTATGTTTACAGGAATCATAGAAACAACAGGAAAAATAAAAAACATCTCCCGGGGAACAAAATCGCTGACACTTTCCGTTCAATCTGAATTTGACAGTGGCCTTGTTCTTGGGGAAAGCATAGCCGTAAACGGAACATGCCTCACCGTTACGGAATTTGGCGATGACTGGTTCAGTGCTGATGTAACTCCAGAAACTTTCAGCAGAACTTCCCTTGGGCAGCTGCACACCGACAGCATTGTGAATCTTGAGCGTGCCATGAAAGCCGACGGACGCTTTGGAGGCCACATTGTTTCGGGGCACATCGACGGAACTGCAAGATTCCTTTCCTTCAGCAAGGAAGAAAATGCGGTGAATGTTTCTGTCGTGATGGAAAGCAAACTCGGTGAATTCATGATCGAAAAGGGAAGCGTTGCCATTGACGGAATCAGCCTTACGATCGCTGGTGTTAAAAAAGATGGCGGTGACGTTGTAATCACAGTCGCAGTCATTCCCCATACATGGGAACACACCACATTGTCAAAGAAAAAAAGCGGCGATATCGTAAACATTGAATGCGATGTCATCGGAAAATATGTAAGGCATTTTCTGTCGCTTAAAGACGGCCCAAAGGATATGAGCGCCTACATGGATTTTGAAAGCTACCATTGATAATGTTATGTATGGAAATAGTGTTGTTTAATTAGGACCCTTCGACTGGGCTCAGGGATCCTAATAGAACAGGATCGGTGAGCAAAGTCGAACCGTCCGTGCTGAGGTTAATATAGCCGGCAACGCTTTATGCTGCCACCAACGATAAAGGATACGATATGAAAAAAGATAGATTTGAATTAGTAGAAAAAGCACTGGAAGACCTGCGCAACGGAAAGCTCATCATGGTTACTGATGATGAAAGCCGTGAAAATGAGGGAGACCTTATCTGCGCCGGACGTTATGCAACACCAGAGAACATTAACTTCATGGCATCAAAGGCAAAGGGACTTATCTGCATGCCTTGCAGCCGCGAGTATGCAAAAAGACTCCGCCTTGATCCGATGTGCTTTACAAACACTGACAACCACGAGACAGCCTTTACCGTAAGCGTTGACCACATGGTAACGACAACAGGTATTTCTGCCTTTGACAGAAGCCGCACCGCCATCGCCTTTGCCGATCCAACGTCAGAGCCCCATCAGTTCCGCCGCCCGGGACACATGTTTCCGCTTGTTGCAAAACCAATGGGTGTCCTTGAACGCAACGGACACACTGAAGCAACCGTAGACCTTTGCCGTCTTGCAGGACTTGAAGAAGCAGGCCTTTGCTGTGAGATCATGAGCGACAACGGAACCATGGCACGCCTTCCTGAACTTGAACAGAAAGCAAAGGAATGGGGCATGACATTGATTGCCATCGAAGATCTCGTTGAATACCGCAAACAGACGGAAAAACTTTTTGAATGCGTTGCCAAGGCAAAGCTGCCGACTAAATACGGCGAGTTCATGATGTACGGCTATCAGGACAAGGTTACAGGCCAGCATCACGAGGCCCTTGTCATGGGTGACATTGCAAAAGAAGAAAGTGTTCTTTGCCGTGTTCATTCCGAATGTCTGACCGGTGATGCCTTTGGTTCCTTGAAGTGTGACTGTGGCCAGCAGTTTGACGCCGCCATGAAAAAGATTGCGGAAAACGGAAGCGGAATTCTTGTCTACCTTACACAGGAAGGACGTGGAATCGGAATCCTCAACAAGATCAAGGCCTACGCATTGCAGGAAAAGGGAATGGACACTGTTGACGCAAACCTTGCCCTTGGTCTTCCGGAAGATGCCCGCGACTACACATGTGCCGTTCAGATTTTAAAAGATCTTGGTGCGACAAAGCTCAGGCTTATGACAAACAATCCAAAGAAAGTTGATGCCCTGAATTTTGAGGGTACAGGCATCGAGGTTGTGGAACGTGTTCCAATCGTAATCCAGAGCCAGAAGTTTGATGAATTCTATCTGAATACAAAAAAAGTCCGCATGGGACATTTGTTATAACAGGATCCCTGGGCGTAGATAACAGGATCCCTGAGCTTGTCGAAGGGTCATTCTTGTGAAGTCACAGTTTGCCTGAGATATAGGACGGTTCGACTGTGCTCACCGATCCTGTTTTATAAGGTAAGACACAGGATCCCTGGGCGTAGATAACAGGATCCCTGAGCTTGTCGAAGGGTCCGCAGATAAAGAAAATAATTTTTAGGAGAATCATATGAAGATTTTGGAAGGAAAAATGGTTGCCGGAAAGGGCAGCATGAAAGTTGGCATTGTTGCATCACGCTTCAATGAATTTATCGTGTCAAAACTTATCGGAGGTGCTCGTGATGGTCTTCTTCGCCATGATGTTTCTGAAGA
>CALELJ010000042.1 GCA_937902445.1 uncultured Treponema sp.
TTGCAGACCCTGTTCGGCTAATCATCTACATACCGGAAAATCCCCCGCACGATCGTGCGGGGGATTTTTTATGTCATAGCGGCGGACGAGCTTTCATATACTGCAACATCACCGGACTGTGGATTTCTGGCTACACGCTGGATGTGAAGGTCAGAAACCTGATAGTGGTCTCCCATTCCGTCTGATGACCATTTTATGAGAAAGCCGTCATTTCCGGCGCTGTAGAATTCGCTGTTGAAGGAAGTTGATGTTTCAAATGGCTGTATGTAGTTGATTCTTCCGTCATGTGCCTGGCTTGATTCGCGGCCCTGGGCAAACAGATTGAGGCTTAGAAATGGTATCAATATGTATAAAAATTTATTCAGTTTCATTTTTCAGCTCCAGATTATTTTTTTAGAATGAAAAGGATGTCTCCAAACAGTGCGAACAACATCAGCATGACGATTATACCAATTCCTGCAAGTTGAATATAGTACAAAAGCTTTGGGGATGGTTTTTTGCCCGCAACAAACTGTATGAATGCAAAGAGGATCAGACCTCCGTCAAGGACAGGTATCGGAAGAAGATTTGTAAGGAACAGTGAGATGGAAATAAGTGAAAGGAATTCAAGGGTACTTACTACACCGGCACTGAATCCAGTTTCAAATCCCTGTTTCACGGTCTGACCAAGCATTGATGTAATCCTGACAGGTCCTGACACTGCATTGGAAACATTTATGCCTTTGAAAAGTACTTTTACGCTTCTTAATGTCATGGCTATTACGTTGAAAGTCTGAAGAAATCCTTCTCCAACTGCAGGAAAAAATGATTTGCCTTCATGCCTTCTTTCAACCACAGAATCCCTGTCAGATACGATGCCAATTTTTCCGCTTCCTGTTTCCTTATCAAGCTCAGAATGAACAATTGCGGTCATGATTGTTCCGTCTCTGTCAAATTCGATTTTCAGGTCTTCATCAGGGTGAGTTGAAATGAACATTGCGATTTCTGAAAAATCATTAACCTTATTTCCGTTTATTGAAAGAATCGTATCACCTGACTGCATCGATGCACGATGGGCGGCGGAACTCATCTCAGGATAAATGTCATCAGCCATGGATACTTTTGTTCCGGCACTGTAATAGGAATATCCGATCATGGCAACCAGAGTGAATGCCACAATTCCAAAAAACATGTTGAAAAATGGTCCTGCAAAAGCAATGACAAGTCTTTTCAAAGGATGGATGCCATAAAAAGAATCCTCAGAACCTTCAATGGAGGCAAGATTTTTTTCAAGGGCTTCCCGGAACTCCTGTTCACCTTTCATTGAACAGTATCCGCCAAGGGGAACAAGGGAAATTCTGTAGTCTGTACCACGATGTTTTTTATGGACAACGGCAGGTCCCATTCCAATGGAAAATGCCTCAACTTTTACACCGAACAACCTGGCTGCAATGAAATGGCCAAGTTCATGAAAAAATACAAGAAATCCAAGCCCCAAAATTCCTATAACGACAGTCACATTATTCTCCGCACAAAGAAGCAAGGTGTTTTTTTGCTATGGTTCTTGCCTTGCTGTCAGCATCGTAGACTTTTTCAAGGGTGTCAGGAACAGCAGACCAGTCTTCTTCAAGGGTCAGGGAAACGATTCTGGCAATCTGAAGGAACGAACATTTTTTTTCTATAAAGGCGGCCACAGCAATCTCATTTGCCGCATTAAAGGCTATTGTATAGCTGTTGCCTTTTTCTGCGCATTCATAGGCGAGGGCAAGCAATGGAAAGTCATCCATACGTGGAGGATAGAAAGTCATCTCTCCACAAGAAGACAGATCAAAAGGGTCAAGGTAGTTTTCTCTGTATTCAGGCCACACCAAAGCGCCAAAAATTGGATGCCTCATGTCCGGATTTGAAATCTGGGCATAGAGAACTCCATCTTTTGTGCGGACAAGGGAATGTATGAGACTTTGCGGATGGACAACGACCTTGACTTTGTCTGGACTGAAATTAAAAAGCCTTACAGCTTCAATGACTTCAAGACCTTTGTTTCCAAGAGTTGCGCTGTCAATTGTGATCTTTGGCCCCATGTTCCATGTTGGATGTTTCAAGGCGTCTTCAACAGTGACATTTGCAAGTTCTTCACGTGAAAGTTTTCTAAATGGTCCGCCACTGGCTGTAATTACAATTTCAGAAAGATTTTCAGTACCGATTTTCTGTGTTAGGTTGAATATTGCACTGTGCTCGCTGTCAACGGGAATGATGCGACAGTTATTCTGTCTTGCAAGATCCTTTATCACGTGCCAGGCCATTACGACAGATTCCTTGTTTGCAAGTGCAAGATCAATTCCTTTTTTCAAAACAAGGACACTTGGTTCAAGACCTGCAGCTCCAGCTATTCCGTTTACGGCAATATCCGCACCACATGTTTCTATAAGTTTTTCGATGCCGGCAATACCATCACGACTGAATACTGTTCCATCACAATTGAATTCACGGCACAGATCTTCTACAGCTGATTCATTTTTTCCAGCCGCAACACCGCAGACTGTGAACTGATCGCTCATGCTGCGACAGATGTCAATGGTTTGCTTTCCGATGGAACCGGTACAGCCAAGAACGAGAACTTTTTTCATCAGTTAAAAGGTCCGAAGAAAATTGAAAAAAGAAGGTAGAATACAGGTGCAGACATCACAATGGAATCGATGGAATCAAGAACTCCACCGCGACCTGGAATTATATGACCTGAATCCTTTACCTCCGCAGAACGCTTGAAAACGGATTCCGCAAGATCTCCGACAATCGAAGAGAAGGCGATGAGAATCCCAGTAACAGTAAGCTTTACAAGTCCACCATCAAAAATGTCGTTCCATACATAGAAACCGATGACTCCAGCACCGATGGCTCCAAGAAATCCACCAAAGAATCCAACGAGGCTTTTGTTTGGACTTGCTTTGACAAAACCACGGTTGTTTTTTCCCAAAAGAACGCCCATAAACCAGGCGATGCTGTCTGTAAAGAAAACCATGAGAAGGAAAATACAGATGCTTGGAATTGTAATGCTTTCACCGTTCAGTTTCCATACAGTCATCCTGGAGATGAATGTCATAAGGAAACCCGTATATGTGATGATGAATGATGACGAAACAATCCTGTCGATGGATTCGCTGAAATCCTTTGCGTTGAAAACTTCCCAGAAAAGGATGGCGAGAAGTGTGAGGATATATACAAAAGTTACAACTTCCTGGCCACCAGGAACAGTAATGCCAAGAAGCTCAGGCAATACTGCGTTAAGGCCGGCAACAACAGCGATCAAGCCGGAACATGTAACTATGAATTTCTTTGGAAGAAGTTTATGTTTTTTTGAAAAAATGTTCCACAACTCACAGGCTCCAGCAGAAGTTGCGAAACAGATCAAAATGTGCAATGGAAGATGGTTCATTATCGGCCAGATGACGATACCTATGACAATGGGAATTCCGAAGAAAAATACCAACAATCGGGAAGCAACTTTACTCATACGGGTACAGCTCCAAATTTTCTAGTTCGTTTTTGAAATTCTACAATGTGGCTGTAAAATTCCTCTTTATAATAATCCGGCCAGAGAGTGTCAGAAAACAAAAGCTCGGCATAAGCTGAATGCCACATCAAGAAATTGCTTAACCTTTTTTCTCCGCCAGTTCTAATAAGCAAGTCAACGTCAGGAAGTTCCGGAATATCAAAACTTTCTGAAATGGTCTTTTCATTGATCATGTCAGCGGAGATGCCCGATTCAACAAGCTTTTTAACTCCGCGGACAATCTCGTCACGTCCGCCATAATTGATGGCAAGACATATTGTAAGTTTGTCTTTGAACGATTCTGTATCTTTTTCAACCTGATCAATGTCTTCCCGGACATTCTTTGGGAGACCAGTCCTGTCACCAAGAAGTTTTACCCTGATCTGGTTTTTTCTGAAGAAATCAAGTTCCCCTACAAGATAGGTGTGGATTAGGTTCATGAGAAAACCGACTTCCTGCTCAGTTCTTTTCCAGTTTTCAGTTGAAAAAACATAAAAGGTAATATACCGGATGCCGATATCAGAGGCGGCGGCTGCAATTTCCTTTGCACGCTTAAGCCCTTCCGTATGACCATTTGTGCGGATCATATTCCTTTTTTTAGCCCAGCGTCCATTGCCATCCATGATCAAGGCGACATGTTGAGGCAGATGGGCCGGGTCTATTGAACTGAAGAAATCAGTTTTTACTGAATCATCCATGGGAAATTATTCCATTATTTCCTTTTCTTTTGATTCGTAAACCTTGTTGATTTCATCAATATATTTATCTGTAAGCTTCTGAAGCTTGTCAGTTTCTGTCTTAAGCTGATCTTCTGTGATTTCTCCAGCTTTCTGCTGTTTTTTAAGATCATCGTTACCGTCGCGGCGAATGTTGCGGATAGTAGTGCGGTAGTTTTCTGCAGTAGCCTTAGCCTGCTTTACAAGCTCCTTGCGGCGGTCTGCTGTCAGAGGTGGAATGGCAATGCGGATTACTTTTCCGTCGTTGTTTGGGTTCAATCCAAGTTCTGCTTTCTGGATTGCCTTCTCGATGTCACTCATGATTGACTTGTCGAATGGAGAAATAACAAGTGTGCGTGCATCAGGAACTGAAATTGTTCCTACCTGACTGAGAGGAGTAGGTGTTCCGTAGTAATCAACGCGGACTTTGTCCAAAATAGAAGCACTTGCACGACCTGTGCGGATTGTGTTGTATTCATCCTTGAGAGCATTAACTGTCTTTTCCATGCGGCTTTCGTTGTCTGCCATAATCGTCCCCAAAAAAATAAAGTATTTTAATAAAAAAACATGTGTTTTTTATCAAAAATAACTATAAATGCTTTGATATTTGATTTATAAAATTCTTTTTTTCTTCTTTTTGTTAGTTAATTGCGGTCAGCCCCGAATGGCAGACCGCCATTCTTACATTTCAGAAATTATTTTCCAAGAAGAAGAAGGTTGATGTCAGCGAATGAAAGTGTTGCGCCAACTGACTTTCCAACTTCGTCAAGCTTTGCCTTAACTGTTTTCTTGTCATCCTTAACGAACATCTGATCTTCGAAACAGATTTCAGCAAGGTGCTTGTTGATCTTGCCCTGAAGGATTCCTTCCTTAACGTTATCAGGCTTTCCAGCCATCTTTTCGTCCTGATCCATCTGAGACTTGAAGATGTTCTTCTGTTCTTCGATGTATTCAGCTGGAACTTCAGATCTTGTGTTGTAAGCAGGAGTTTCTGCAACAAGGTGCATACAGCAGTCGCGTGCAAATTCCTTTACCTTGTCATCTGCTGAACCCTTGATCACTACAACACCAGCCTGCTTGAAGTCTGTGTGGATGTATACGCCTGCAGAACAGTCTGCTGGTACTTCGATAAGCTTTACTGTGCTCAAAGACATGTTTTCGCGTGTGCGTGTAGCGAAGTCGAGAACCATGTTCTTGAGTTCATCATTAGCTTCTGTGTAACCCTTTGCGAGTACTTCTGCGAGAACCTTTTCACCAGTTGCGATGAAGTCAGCGTTCTTTGCAACGAAGTCTGTTTCACAAGTAACGGCTACGATACCGATCTTGTTGCCTTCCTGCTTGATATAGATGCGTCCTTCTGATGTAGCTCTTTCTGAACGCTTTGCAACTGCGGCAAGACCCTTTTCCTTGAGGATCTTTTCTGCTTCTGCCATATCACCGTTAGCATCTGTAAGTGCCTTCTTGCAGTCAAGCATACCGGCACCAGTTGCCTTGAACAATTCTTTTACCATTGCTGCTGTAATAGCCATTTTAGTATCCTTTTGGAGCCCGCATTTCA
>CALELJ010000043.1 GCA_937902445.1 uncultured Treponema sp.
CAAAAATAATAACACCTTAAGTATTAGTTTCGAATTAGGAGCACCAAAAGAAAATAAAGAATATGTAACACAATTTATAAATAAGTATTTTATGTTTCACCTTTCTTATTCCGTACGGTATCCTCTCCCACCCATGCGGACTAAAAAACAGCTTACCAAATACATTTTCGGCAGACTGTCCTCTTAACTTTAATGCAATTTTTGCAGAATTCAAAAAATTCGTTGGAAAATTTTAATAATGATAACAATAAGTTAAATGGATTACCACGCCGATTCTCGGCTCGCAATGACAGAGTGTCCGCCAATATGGACGCGGACCCTTCGACTGGCTCAGGGATCCTTTTCGGGCTCAGGGATCCTAGGCTGCTGCAGGGTTGCTGAGCGCAGTCGAAGCACACTGCTTTGCCATGCAAACGGGGACAGACCCCTAGAGACACAGCTTGCAATGAATATTGACAGATTTATTGCTGTTGTTGCATGTGCAGCAACAGTTGTCTGCTCTATTATTGCAGTTCTCACCTACCTTTTTAGATAGAACGAGAAAAAAAATGGCCGCCCAGTCGCAACACTGAGTGGCCTTGTGTCCCTAAGGGACATTAAATAAACCTGTGGAGACGACCAAATGTTTGGGCGCTTCCTTTGTTTTAAAGATACTATAAAAAACTCATATCGTCAAATAGATTGCCACGCCGATTCTCGGCTCGCAATGACAGAGAGTATGGGGACAGACCCCTAGGGGGCCGTGGTCATTTTGAAAATTCGTGCTATATTCTCTGTATGGACATTCAGGACATTTACACACAGATGGTATATGACAATGCGGCTAAAATCAGTTCCGCCTGTGAACTTGAAGATATGGATCAACTGCTGGAAAGGAATTTCATCCGCAACTGCTGGCTTTTCAATGACTCCGACGGCCTTGAATGTTCCGTAAAGGAAACGGTTTTCGAGGAAGCTGTATGCGATACCTTTGACGAGGATATCATCAGAAAGGCGCTGGAACTTGGCTTTTATCCCATGTCGCTCAGGAAAAGGGTCACAAGGCTTTCGGAATTACCGGAGACGGAACTCAACTCGCGCACCCTGGACCAGCTTATGGGCCTTGAGATCTACAGGAACATCCTTACGGTAAAATACCACATGAACAAGCTCATTGTTTTTCCAGAGGATCTTCACGTGTCAAAAAAAATGGCGGGCTGGATCAAGGGAAAATTCGCAGGGTACACCCTTGCCTTCAACAGGAATTTTGACCTTTGCCTTGAGGAACTTCTGAAGGCCTACCCGGACACATGGTTATGCACGGAACTTGTGGAGAAGCTTAAATTGATAAACCGCAGTCCGGATGAAAAAGTCAGTGTCGATTCGGTTGAAATCTGGCACGACGGAACTCTTGTGGCCGGAGAAATCGGATTCATCACCGGCAACGCCTACGCAAGCCTGAGCGGATTCCACAAGGAAGATGACGCCGGAACATTGCAGATGTGCGCCCTGGGCCTGTACCTCAAAAACAACGGATTCGCCTACTGGGATCTTGGAATGGAACTTGAATACAAGTACAGGTACGGAGCCACCGCCTGTGACCGTGAGATGCAGATGGATCACTGGAAGTCTCTTTCAAAAAAGAAAGCGGAATTCCCAAAAGAGGAAATCCCGCTTGCAAGTTTTCTTGAGAAGCTTTAGACGCAGCCGGCCTTAGTTTGCCATTGATGCAGGTCCCTTTGTCTTTGCCACAAGCTTTGCCTGTGTGTCAGGGTTGTACATGGCAAGCACTTCAGATGCAAAGTTTGAGTCAAGCTCTGCTCTGTAGTTCTGGATCTGCGAAATGTAGTTGAGTGTTGTCTGAGGTGTGTTGTTTCTGCGTACCTTGTTTGTTCCGGCGTTGTACATTGCAAGAGCTGCAATGTCGTTTCCGGCAGTGTTGAGACAGAATCTCAGATGTGCAAGTCCATAGCGTGCGGAAATCTTTGGATCGTAAAAATCCGATTCCTCAAGCTTTGGGAAACTTGTGTTGTTAAGCTGAAAAAGTCCACGGTCAATGCTTCCGTTTGTATTTTTGTGCATTGCATTGATCCTGAATTTGCTTTCCGTATGTGCCAGTGCAAATGCAAGTGAAAGAGGAATGCTGTATTCGTCTGCGTACTGAAGGATTGCATCAGAAATCTCACGGTTGTTTACAACGCGGCTGTAGTACCATTCAACTGCTGCACGGCTCTGAGGCTGGCGGTAAAGAACAAGACCTGTGTCTTCCTTCTTTTTGTTTTCGATTACAAGTTCAGGATATTCTTCTTCAAAAAGATTCTCGTATGAAACCTTCTGGTCCTGAGCAACTTCGTAATAAGATTCCAAAGGAATCACTTCATGATTGCCCTTGTCTTCAGGAATAAAAACTACAGTACAAACACAGACAATAACAAAAAACACACTGAATGCAACTGTTCCTGAAACGAGCTTGATTAAATCCTCGCGGTTAAATCCCATTGTTTTCTCCCGATATCCAAAATTTACTTTATCATGACAAATTCGCAAAAAATGTTCAAGAGAATTCAATGAAATTCACATGAAATCCTTACGGTTTTTCGCAATCAGTGTGAATTTATACTAAAATTTTACAATATTTCCGTTCTTGTCTGCTATTTTTTCGTCTTTTGTGAAATAGATGTAATGCTTGTGTTTTGCGCTGAGTTCTTCCATAAAGTAGTCAGTGTCGGCTTCCGCAGGGATTGCAAAACCGATGATGTTCTCGCAGTCCTTGATGCGTCTTGCGCAGTGCTTCATGCTGGCTACGAAATTTTCTTTTTCTTCTGCTGAACCACACTCTGCGTCACAAACCGGAATGACAAATCCGTAGGTGTCATTTTCTTCCATAGCCTTGAACTGGTCCCTAAGGTCTGCAAGAAATTCCTCGTTGTAGGAATCCTCGTCAAGGCCAACCTGGGTCCATCTGACTTCACGCTCAGTGATGGATCCGCCATTGAGTTCCGCCTTTGTTCCGTCCAAAAAATAAAGAACATTTTTTTCTGACTTGAATTTTGCTTCTAATTTCATGGTGGAAATATACTATATTAATTGAAAATATGGTAGCCGGATTTTTCAATTTACAAAATGCCCTTTGTATTCTATAATATGGTGTTACTGTTTTTATCACGAGGATCTTTCTATGGCGGAAAAAATAACATCAGACAAAGTAATCAGGGCTTTTCTTGACGCAGCTTTCATGCGCTCGGAAGGAAACACAAGTCTTGCTGATATTGCTGACATCCTGCACATAAAGAAAGCATCCCTTTACAATCATTTTGAAAGCCGTGATGACATCATTGAAAAAACTCTGGACTCATGTACTGACTACCTTCGCGCCATCAGTTTCATTCCAGGTGACATTGCATCCGTTGCAAAGAAATATCCGGCAGACACTGTACTCAAGGGAATTGTGAGCCGCTATGTGAAGATGCACGAGAAGATGCCTCTTTTCCAGATCTACACTTTTGTTGAGAGCATGAAATATTTCAACAGGAGAGCTGCCGACATCATCATTGAGGAAAACGCAAAACTCGTCGAGCAGACAGAAAAAACACTGCAGGAACTGGTCAAGTGCGGAAAAATCAAAACAGACGAAGAAAAGATTCGTCCTGCAGCAAAATGGTTTGTTTCCGGAATTAACGACCTTCTTGGCAGATACCTTATGGCACGCAAGCAGGTCGTCATGACTAATCCAAGATCAGGCGATGGTGAACTTTTCCAGATTGAGCCTGATGAAAAGGCCCTTGAAAGAATCAACTATCTGGTTGAAGAATTCTTCAAGATGCTTTGATTAAATCCGTGTAATATGTAGGTACTCGGACCCTGGGCGAAAGCAGTTGATAACCTGGAAACCGGGAACGCCTTAACTTTCGCCCCAAGAATTGCAAGGGCAATTCTTGGATGATGAGAACGGATATCTAAAGACAGGCCCCCTGAGCAGCGTCGAAGGGTCCGGCAGCAAGTAAATATACTTTTTATTTCCTATTTAGATTCCAGCCTTACAAGCAACGCTTCCAGTTTCTCGGAATACTGGCGGTCAGCCGCCCATGTTCCGGCAAGGCCTTCTATAGTCGGAGACTTACCTCTTGGATTCACGTACTTGTATCTAGGGTCGATGCATTCGTTTTTAAGCTTTACGTCGGCACCTGTAGCATAGGCATGAAGATGCTGAACATGAGCACGCACTCCAAGGCGTTCCGTGTCAAACCAGAGTCCCCTCTGTTCCTCGTTGATGGCACCAAGTCCGCAGTAGTTGTGCATTTCCTCGGTCACAAGGTTTCCAAAGCGAAGGAATCCAGTTTCGTGGCACATCTGAATGAAGGCACAGTCGCTGTTTATTCCCTCGTCACCTGCTTCCTCGATGTAGAGGGAAGCAAGAAGGTTGACGGTGTCCTCGTCGGCATCAGGATTGTTTGCCATGAAGAACGCAGAAAGTTCCGCAGCCGACATTATCCCCCTGTCACTGAGATTGCGGGAAATATGTCTGCCGTGCCTTGATGAAACGCAGGACGCAAAAACAAAGGCCGCAAGAACCAGCGCAGCATAAAAAAATCTTTTCATCTGCTAGATTCCGTAAATAGTAGTTCCGATGTAGTCAGTTCCGTTGAGGATAGCCTCGATATTGTCGATGTTCTTTCCTGCGGCACAGATTACCTTGAGCCCCATTTCCTGAGCTTTTTTTGAGGCAATAGGATCAAAAGGACAGTTCTTGCCAGGAACCCATTCATCGCCTACCATCTTGCGGAAATCAGTCCATGTGATGCTGTCGATAGGTTTTGCATCAGGATTTTTTCTTGGATCGTCAGTATAGACTTTCTCGATGTTTGAAAGGTTTACGACTGTGTCTGCCTTGAACTGCTCGGCAAGGTACACGGCGTCAGTGTCTGTAGAAAAACCAGGCTTCCATCCGGCTGCGACAATGATTCTTCCCGTAAAGTCACAGAGCTTTGTAGGATCAGTGATTACAGGCTGCTGGCACAATGGACCAAAAACAGTTTTAAGGATCTGGGCATTGAGTCTTGTGGCTGTGATTCCAATCCAGTCGCAGGCATAGTTTGTCTCATCCTCGTTTGCAAAGGAAAGCATTTTTTTCTGGCTGTCGTCAAACTTGGCGGCAATTGCCTTGTATGCATTCTGATATACGCGGGCAGGAGCTCCACCACCGGCAACAAAAACAAGACGAGCATCCTTGTTCTCTTCAAGCCATCTGCAAACCATCTTGCTGAAAGATGCAAGAAGTTCAACGTCAACACTGTCAGGTGCGATGATCGATCCGCCTACGGAAAGTACTTTAGTAATCATAATATATCCTCTATATAACTAATAAATTCCAAGAATCATAGGGTTGTTCCAAAGGGAACTGTAGCTTGAGGTTGCGTCCCCCGCCTCTTCCCAAACCGACTGGAGGGCATAAGTGCGTGGCCTGTATACAACCTTGCTGTTCAATGCAGACTGCTTTATCTGATGGAAGCCTCTGCTGAAGGCGATGTGCTGGCTGTCCATGTTTCCAAAGTAGAAGTCCTGGACATTTTCCACGGTCTTGAAGGCTGTGAATTCAAGTCCGCCTGCAAGTCCTACATCCACCGGGAACCATCCATAGCCTTCAAAGTAAAGCTCGGTCCACCAGTGGGGAACTACTGAAGTCTTGTCCTTTACAAGAACGCCCGCCACAGGAACCGATGGAATTCCGGCCTGACGGCAAAGGGCCGTGAACAGAACCGCAAAGTCATAGGCGTCGCCTTTCTTGCGTCTTACAAGATCCAGGAAAGAAGCATCCCCTGTCCTTACTTTATCAGAAATTTCATAATTTTCAATGAAAAACTTGTAGATCATCTGGGCAGCCTTGTATGGATTCCTTTCCTTTCCGCATATGCTGTCAAGAAGAAGCGGTATGGCGGAATTTTCAAGCTGAACGCAGCTGTCGGAAGATGTATAGCGTGAATAGAACGGACTTGTCCTGTCCTTGTAAGGCTTGACCTTTGCCGCATTGATGTTTGACTTTACGCTGTAGGCACTGACGACATAGGTCTGGCTGAACCTCTGCTTGTTGTTGACAATCTGGTTGAGCTGTTTCTTGTGGATCATGTCAAAAGGATCGTCCACGATGAATGGATCCGGATAGACTTCGTTGAGTTCCGCATAAGGCTGGAATGAAGAGAGCACCGGCTTTGGTATGTAAAGGGAAATCGAACTTTCCTGTTCCGCAATGTGGTTTGAAACGTCCGCCGCAATCTGGATTACATAGGTACGCCTGTTTTCATACTGCTTCTTTCCCGAAGGATATTCCACGTTGATTTTTTTAGTTCCGCTTGAACCATGATTTGTTTCTATATAAAAGGAACCGCTGGCAGCACCATCAGGAATCCTTACCTGAATTTCAGAATCACTCCATGAAACATAGTCAAAGTCAGCCTCGCTTGCCGCAATGAAAGCACTGCTTCTGTCTCCGGAATCATCTGCGTGGTTGGTCACATCATCCCTGTTGGCGGTAAAATAAATTTCTGAGATGCCTCTTGCAGTACCAAAGTTGGAACCGTTGATCGTGATGATCTGGCCTGTCACTGCAGTTTCATGGGACACGGAAGATATAGCCGGAACTGAAGTACCCGGATCCATCCTTACAGCAACCGGAATCCCGATCTCATTGGCAAAAAATGCAGGTTCCGAACGGCCGGCGGAAGTCCCTACGATTACAAGACCATCCTGTACGTTGGCCGGAATGTCAAAGGAGATTTTTGTGTCTGTCCAGATTTTGTAGGCGCTTGAAGTTACCCTTGAACCTGCGATCTCGACATAGGAAGTTCCTCTGGCGGAACCAAAACCGCTGCCCGTGATGACCATCTCGTCTCCCGGAGATCCGATGAGGGGCGTAATTTTCTGGATAGCAGGCATGCGCTTTACGTTGTGGCTCACAGCCTTGATGAAAAGTGCCATGAAAACAAGAAGAACCACCCACGAAAGTGTTCTCGCAAGTGGTGAACGTCTGAGAAGATTTTTATATGAACTTATGATGCTCAATTCATTTTCCTACTTCAAAAGAAACTGTAAAAATCGGTGAGGAAACAGAAAAAGAAAACCCCTTGGAATGGTCTGCCGGATTTTCCTCTGAAACTCCAACAGGTGCAAAAAGGTCATAATCCGAAAGTGCCGGATGGACGACGAAACTGCGTTTTCTCATATAAGGATCAAACATCATTTCCTGCACTGCATTTGTTCCGCGGGTAGAAACAGGAACGGCATAGGATTTTTCCACTGATGAACCTGAATCAAAGAAAGATGAAAGGCGTTCAGTATCCAGGTTACCGTCAATCTTAAGCGGATTGACCACATGGGAAACGGACGTTCTTGCAACCGGAGCGAAAACCTGGCGTGCAACCTCTTTCTTTGAAGCCTTAAGCGGAACAACAAAAGCGATTGCTGCGGCGGCGGCAATTCCGGCGGCAAAATACCTGATTCCCCTGAACACCGGGAAACGAACGGAATTATCGCTTTCCGTTTTCTTGAAGTCATTGTAGGACATCCTGGCCTGCAGACGGGCAAAACTGTCATCAAGATCCTTCTGGGAAAACACGATGGAAGCTGAATCTTCATGAACAAAACCTTTCAGTCTGGTAAGGGCCTCAAGTTTTTTAGAACATTCAGGACATGAGGCAACATGTGCTTCATACTCCTGCAGAAATTCCTCTGGAAGCTCGCCGTCGAGATAAACCGAATGAATGTCATTTTCAGGACAAGTAGACATCGTCTTCTCCTATTAACTTTAATAACTGTGCTCTGGCACGGAATACCCTTACCTTAACGTTTCCCTCGGATATTCCAAGCTGATCGCCTATTTCCTTATAATTCAGATCCGCATATTCACGGAGAACTATAACTTCCTTAAGGTTGTCCGGAAGCTTGTTTATGGCCTCAACGGCAATTTCCCTTGCTTCCTTCTTGAGAAGATCCACTTCACCGCTGTCCATGTGCTGACGGCCTTCATACAACACCTTGTGGTATGCGTTGGCCTCACGCACCTTTCTCTTTGCATAGTTCAGGGCCGCATTCTTAACCACGCGGATCAACCAGAAGGTCGCATCGTTCATGGTAGGAAAAACCATCTGCTTTTCCCTTGCCTTGATGAAGCTGTCGTGGACAATGTCTTCCGCGGCTTCTTCCTCCAGGACAATCTTTACGGCCACCTTGAACAGAAGAGTAAAAGTGGAATTATATATCTTTCTAAAGTCCGCATCATTGTTTGCATTAAGTGCTGCGGAACCCGTTTCATCCAATAACAATTCAAATTACCTATGGTTACAAAAAATCTTTAAACGTCGCAATCAACCACGCTTCCACTCAGGTCCCTTAGGTGTATCGATGATGGTAATGCCACGAGCCTTAAGGATGTCGCGGATTTCATCACAGCGGGCAAAATTCTTTGACTTCTTTGCTTCCGTTCTTTCGGCAACAAGGGCGTCGATTTCTGCAGCTTCAGGGTCACCTTCGTGTGGATTTACGCTTGCCTTCTTTTCTTCTTCCACGAGTACAAGGGCAGCCTTCTCAAGAAGCTTAAGTCCGATGACGGTGTCCATCCTTGCAACAAGCTCGATCTTTTCTTCATTAGAAAGGGCGTTTTCCTTGATGACCTTCTGGATCATTGAAAGTCCAACAGGAGCAAGAAGGTCGTTTTCCATTGCCTCGCGGAATTTGCCGATGTATTCAGCAGACTTTTCAGAAAGCCCCGAAACATCAGAAGCCTGTCCCTTTGCATATTTCTTTTCTGCGGCAGCCTTGAGCACCTCAGATTTTTCAGCAAGCTTTGCGACACGGCCTACGAGAGCTTCACGGCTCTTTTTTGCTCCGTCCATTGCATCCCAGCTGAAAAGAATCTGCTTGCGGTAATGGGCTCCAAGAAGGAAGAAGCGGTAGTCAAGGGCATCGTATCCCTTATCTACTAACGACTGAAGTGTCAAAAAGTTACCGCTTGACTTGGACATTTTTGTAGCGCCCTGGAGAACAAGGAATTCATTGTGCATCCAGTAGTTTACCCAAGGTCCTTTTGCGGCTTCTTCAGCAGAGAAAGAACCTTCAGACTGGGCGATTTCATTTGTATGATGTACAGGAACGTGGTCGATTCCGCCTGTATGGATGTCGAAATGCTGGCCAAGGTACTTCATGCTCATGGCAGAACATTCGATATGCCATCCAGGGTATCCTCTACCCCATGGAGAATCCCAGAGAAGTGCCTGATTCTCAAACTTTGACTTAGTGAACCAGAGGGCAAAGTCCTGTGGATTCTTCTTATTTTCGTCGATTACGACTTCCTTGCGGCGGCCTGCTCCTTCCTTAAGCTCGTCAAGCTGAAGGTTTGCAAGCTTTCCGTAGTCCTTGTATGTGCTTACATCGTAGTAAAGGTTTCCACCGGCCATGTAGGTATGTCCGTTTGCCTCAAGCTTCTTAATAAGCTCGATCATCTCCTGAATGTGCTCAGTGGCCTTGCATACAACATCAGGGCGGATGATGTTCAGCCTGTCGATGTCGTTGAAGAATGCGTCGGTATAGAACCTGGCGATTTCCATGACACTCTGGTGCTTTTCTTCAGCAGTCTTGACCATCTTGTCCTCACCGTCATCGCTGTCACCGCTGAGATGTCCAACGTCGGTGATGTTCATGACATGCTTCTTGTCGTATCCAAGAAAAGTCAAGGTGCGGTCAAGTGTATCAAGAAAAACGTATGCGCGGAGGTTTCCGATATGTGCGTAGTTGTAAACTGTAGGTCCGCATCCGTAAAAACCGACAAATCCGTCAGTGATAGGCTTGAATTCCTCTATCTTGCGTCCCATGGTATTGTATAATTTAAGTGCCATAAATTGCCTCTTATTTGATTATTTTTCATTCCTTTCTTATAATAGAAACAATGTTAAAACTACACGAAATCACTGAAAATATCAATAAAACACCATATAAAGGAAAGATTCTTGAACATGAGGACCTTTCACAGCGTACCACGATGAAGACAGGCGGAACTGCAGCGCTTTTCCTTGTTCCGCAGGACAAAAAATCATTTTTCATCGCCATCGCATGCCTCAGATCCCTTGGAATTCCTTTTTTCATTCTTGGCGGGGGCAGCAATGTAATTCCTCCCGATGGTGAACTTGATGCGGTGGTGGTCTCAACAGAATCCCTCAACAAAATAGAAATCGCCGGTGAAAGTGAAGGCCTGGTGCTGGTAAGGTGCG
The DNA here is from genome assembly GCA_937902445.1 of uncultured Treponema sp. Taxonomy (GTDB): domain Bacteria; phylum Spirochaetota; class Spirochaetia; order Treponematales; family Treponemataceae; genus Treponema_D. The sequence continues at coordinate 10,236 of CALELJ010000043.1, forward strand.
GAGCCGGAACTAAAACCTGCGATCTTGTCGATTTCTGCACCGGCAACGGACTTTCAGGTCTTGAAACATTTGCAGGTCTCCCCGGAACAGCTGGAGGAGCCGCCTACATGAACGCCCGCTGCTATGGCAAAGAGGTGTCTGATGTGCTTTACGGGGCGGAATATTTTGATTTTGAAGGCATCCAAAAAATTACCGATTTTTCCGATAATTTTATTGAACGACACTTAAAAATGTATCATAATACAATGAGGGGTGGAGATTGGGCATACAAGGACTCTCCTTTTATGCGCAGTCACGGATTTCTTGCTGAACTTACGTTCAGACTTGCGAGAGCAGGCAAAGAGCAAAAGGAATCCATTGCTTCTGAATGCAAAAGATACGTCGATGACCGCAATGAAAAAGGTCATTTCAAGGCGCCGAGTGCAGGAAGTGTTTTCAAGAACGACAGAAGCTTTGGACAGCCCAGCGGACGGCTTATAGACGAGGCCGGTCTCAAAGGCAGACAGATTGGCGGAGCGCAGATTGCTCCCTGGCATGGAAACATAATCATAAGCCAGGGCAAGGCGACCAGCGGCGACATCAAGGCTCTTGTAAAATCTGTCCAGGATGAAATTCTTGGCAGAACGGGATTCAGGCTTGAACCGGAGATAATTTTTATAGAACAGAATCTTCAATGATTCATCGAAGTATAGAGGGGTAAAAAGTTGCTTCAGCTTTCATTTGTAAATTTCAAACCGAATTCACATATTCTCCTGGAGGGAGCTCCTGCAACAGACAGGTTCTTCATCATTCAAAGCGGAAGAGCCCGCAGCTACAATGAAGTTCCAGTTCCGGGGATCATGCCTGAAGTGCTTGGCCCTGGTGACTTCATCGGTGTCATCGCATGCATGTCCGGACACAGCCAGACAAAGAGCGTTGTCGCCATAGAACCTGTAACGGCAATCATGGTAATGAAATCCCAGTATCCGGAACTCATCGCCCAGAACACACCTGTTGCCCTCAAGATTGTAAAATCCTTTGCACGCGACATGAGAATCGTCAATGACCAGCTTACAAAGCTTACAGCAAAAAGAACATTGATCGATTCACCGGAAGCAATTTTCCCTATCGCCGAATACTATGAACATCAGGGACTTACGGACATCGCCTGCTTTGGATACTACCAGTACATCAAGCATTGCGCTTCAGGACTGAACATCGACAAGGCAAAGGACAAGTTCAAGCAGTACAAGCCACGCTCAAAGGCTGTTTATTTTGAACCTACAAACGAGATGATCCGCAACTATCCTGCCAACACAATGATCATGACGGAATGCCAGAAAGGTGCGGACATGTTCATCATCCAGGAAGGTTCCGTAAGAATTACAAAGGTAGTCGACGGAAAGGAAGTCGTACTTGCGATCCTCAAGAAAGGCGACATGTTCGGTGAAATGGCACTTCTTGAAAACAAGCCGCGTTCTGCAAGTGCAATCGCACACACAACATGCAGCCTCATGGTTGTAAACAACGCCAACTTCAACCAGATGGTAGCAACACAGCCTCAGATGATCTCAAAGCTTACTACAACTTTCGCCGAGCGCCTTTGGGCCATGTGCCGCCAGCTTTCAAACACACAGCTTTCAGATCCAAGAGAAAAGCTCATAGACGTCATTGCCCTCCAGCTTGAAAAACTCAAGGTTCTTCCTGTGAAGGGTGAAAAATACAACACCGGAATTTCTGTGGCCGACCTCATGAAACTTGGCGGCATTCCAAACGAACAGCAGAATTCCGTCTACAACCTGCTCATGTCAGACCAGAACATTTTAATAGAAAACAGCATCATCCTCGTTCCTAATGTTCCGGAACTCATCAAGCAGGCAGCATTCTACAGAAAACAGAGTTCACGCCATGCAAAAGACCGCTAGAAAATTCCTTGCCGCAGCCGCATTTCTTCTCCTTTCAGGATTTCTTTCCTTTGCCCAGGACTCGCTTCCTGATGGATTCAAGAAGCTGCGTTTTGGAATGTCTGTAGACCAGGTTAAGGACGAGCTGAAAAAAGACCTGAACTTTGGCTACCGCGGTGACAGGGACGTTTCACTTCTTCCTGGAGAAAACAGGGTCCTCATAGAGACCGACACATCAAAGACGGCACCCTATTCCATCCTTGAGCGCTGCTGGTTTCAGTTTTATGATGACAAGCTTTACACCATCACCATAAACATGCGCAGAAAAAAGATGGACCATTATTCCGTCTTCACTACACTTTCAAACAAATACGGCGAGCCAACTTCCCTCAACCCTGAAAAAAGCGAGTGGAAGGACGACAACGTAATCATGTCACTGGAAAGACCATTGACACTCAAATACACGGACAGAAAAATTTTTGACGAACTTCAGTCAAAGGCCATGGTAAACAAGACCGCTGAAGAAGAGTCTAAGCAGGACTTCCTGGATTCACTATGAAAAAAATTCTAATCCTCATTCTGTCGGCAGCCTTATTCTCTTTTTCGTGCACTGCGGAGAAAGGAAAATACAGACTTCCGGTAGAAAACATCCAGATCACAAGAAATGACAATTCCAAGATGACGGTGCGTTCCGAAATGGCTGTAAAACCGGAAGAGCGCAACTACGGATTCATGAACAGAAAACACATTCCGTCTGGAACGGGAATGCTCTTTGTATTCGAAGAGGAGCAGCAGCTGAGTTTCTGGATGAAGAACACTCCACATCCACTTTCAATTGCCTACATCGATAAAAACGGAAAAATCCGCGACATCTTTGACATGGAACCATACAGCCTTTCACCTATCCTGAGCACAAGGTCAGTGATGTACGCCCTTGAGGTTCCAAAGGGATGGTATGCCGACAACGGAATCAAAGTCGGCGACCTGGTGGAGATTCCGCGAAACTACAGGTAGAAAATTCCGGCCACCATTCTCAGGCAGCCGGTAAAAAAACTAGAGCAGCTTTTCCAGTTCCGCCCTGGCAATTTTGTCATCAGGGTCGATCTCGAGGACAACCTCAAAATATTTTCTGGCCTCGTCCTCGTTGCCCATCTTCAGGCTGAGATATCCAAGGTTTGAGATGATTTTTGTATTTTCGCAGTCCATGGACAAGGCTTCCTTCAGTGTCGAGTAGGCACCATCCACTTCCCCTGTTTCCATCTGGCAGATGGCAAGTTCGTTGAGGGTATCGGCATTCTCGTCACCACCGTCACATTCCCTTGCCTTAAGGAAAGCAGCCTTCGCATCAGCAAAACGACCAAGCTTTCTGAGTCCCCATCCAAGGAGGAACCAGGCATTCCATACAGCAGGATTGTCCGCTATGAATTTACGGATCTCCTCAAGCCCCTTTTCTTCCTGACCGCCGGCAATGTATTTATAGGCGTCGTGGAACCTGTCATTTTCAAGGTTGCGGTTTGAGATTTTATTGATGATTTCCTGGGCACGTTCCTTTTTATAGATTCCGTTTTCACCAAGCTTTTCATCAGACCAGTCGGAAACAAGGGCCATGTAGCTTTCAAAGCAGGCCTTTGCCTCGCCGTATTCACTTTTCTTGAGATAGAAGAAACCGGCGTTGAAATATCCGTCAGGCAGTTCCTTGTCGCTATCCAACACCCTTTTGTAGTATCTCAGAGCCAGGTCATCACATGAATCAGCATCGTCCGCAAGGGAATTCCTTCTGTAGCTGTCGGCCTTCTGGTCATAGAAAATGGCCATGTTCAGGACTATCGAAAGATCCTCAGGGTCGATTCCGTGGACGGCAAGCCAGATTTCTTCGGCAAGATCCCAGTCCTCATCGTGGGCCTTAAGGATGGCAGCTTCAGCAAGTTCCTTCTTGATGTTTGGACGCACGTCGGTAATGAGTTTTCTGTAATAGGCGGAATTCTTGTTGGCGGTATCATAGGCCAGAACCGTAAGGATTCCGGAAAGAATCTGCTCTTCGGAAAGGTTTGCAAAATCTTCCTCCACAGGATCGTCCTTGTTTTTTTTCTGAACCGGAAGTTCGATGGAAGAATCGATTTTCATTGCCCCGGAAGAAAACTTTGCGTCTGCAGGGATTTTTACAAAATAAACTGAATCCAATGGATTTGCTGGGCTCATATGCTTTCCTTATAAAAAAATATGGCATCTCTATAGCAGAGATGCCCGAATGTTTCAAGTAATCTAGTTTGCCTCGGAAGGAGTCTCCGGAGAAGCTGGTTTTTCAGCAGCCGGGGCACTGGCTTCCACCGCAGGAGTCTGGGCGGCGGCAGCTTCAGCGGCAGGTTTTTCTGCAGATTTTGCAGCCTCAGGAGTTTCAGCAGGCTTTGCAGCTTCAGCAGGCTTTGCGCCTTCTGCTGGTTTTGCATTTTCAGCAACTGGAACCGCAGTCTCAGGAACCTCACCGGCAAACTTGGTATCAAGCTCGCTCTTGCGTACTGAAGTGATGTACTTGTTGATGTGAATCTTATACGCAAGACTTATTGAATCTTCATTGAACTTGACGCTGGCAACGATGATGTTGATTTCAAAGTAATTTATTTTGATATTCCTCAAGATTTATTACTAGACAGAATTGTAACACGTCGTTCTTGCACCAACAACAATACCGTTGAGCGTAATGATCTCATGGGGATCCTCAAATTCAATCTGAAGCTGAACTTCCTTGTTGAGAAGATACTGGGCAAGTCCCATGAGGACGATTTTCGCACCGCCAAAGGAAAGATCCTGAAGTATGCAGTGACGAGGCACGTTCTGGATGGAAATGACCATTTCCTTCTTTGTAAGACCAAGCCTTCTCATGGAATCCTGGTTGATGATGATGCGGTCTTCCTTGCGCTTTACTGCATTCACGTTGGCGTCAAGAAGATTTCCTATCATCTGAATCAGGTCATCAGGCGGACGCTGTGTATACTGAAGCTGAACAAGAGCAAGCTCGGAACTGTTCATGAATGGCTTTACAATCTGGACACGTGCAGAAACAAAGAAACTCATCAACTGACCGTCAGGCTGATAGAAGCTGAACCTCAAGCTGACCGGAGCAGGTTCTTTCTTTGAAAGGACCTGGTAAGCACCGCTCTTTGTTCCGACAATAATCTTTGCAATATTGAATGTCGTGCTGTTAATAATGCATGGCCACTGCAAACCACCGCTCTTGATATAAATCTGGCGCGGATCCATTTTGAGGGTACGCATGATGTCTTTTGAGAAAGTAATTTCTGTGTCCTTATAGTCATCGTAATAACGGTAACAACAACTGCCATAATAGCAGATTATAATTCATAAAGCCTTTTTCGACAACATAAATAAAATTTTCTTTGCCTTTTTGTTTCTATAAATAGTATTTTTCATTATAAAAATATTATTCAAAAAATTTCTGAATTTTATTGACTTTTAAGTGCATAAACGGGATAGTAAAAAAAAATATCAACATTTAGAGGAGTTGTACTGCAGTGAACGGAAGTACAGTTTCTATTGACCATGTGTCGAAGCACTTTGGATCTTTCCATGCGCTTGATGACGTTAATATCACTATTAAGCAGGGTGAATTCTTTTCACTTCTCGGACCATCAGGCTGCGGCAAGACTACACTCCTCCGCATAATCGCAGGATTTGAATTCCCTGATGATGGAGCTGTTCTTTTTGACGACAAGGACATTGTTCCTCTGCCTGCTAACAAGAGACCGTCAAATACGGTTTTCCAGAGCTATGCACTTTTTCCTCATCTTTCGGTCTATGAAAATGTCGCTTTCCCACTCCGCCTGCAGAAGGTAGACAAAAAGGAAATCGACAGAAAGGTGCGCGAATACCTCCATCTGGTTCAGCTTGACCAGCACATCTTTAAGAAGCCAAACCAGCTTTCAGGCGGACAGCGCCAGCGCGTTGCCATTGCCCGTGCCCTCATCAACGAGCCAAAGGTTCTTCTCCTTGACGAACCTCTTTCAGCCCTTGATGCAAAGCTTCGTGCAAGCCTTCTCCTGGACCTTGATGCCCTTCACGACAAGATCGGAATCACCTTCATCTATGTTACACACGACCAGAGTGAGGCTCTCGCAGTTTCAGACAGAATTGCAGTAATGAACAAGGGAAAGGTCCTTCAGGTGGGAACTCCATTTGAAATTTACGAAAGCCCTGCAACCCAGTTTGTCGCAGAATTCATCGGAGAAACAAACCTCTTTGAAGCAACTGTCGCAGAATGTGTTCCATATAAAAATGAAAACGGACTTGAGGAATTCATGTGCACCTGTTCCGTACCAGCATTGGGAAAGCAGGCTCCCCTCCCTACAGACAGCGCGGAACTTGCAGCTACGGACAAGTACATGATGGTCACAGACTACGACCACACGGAACCTGGACAGAAGGTTGCCTTTACAATCCGTCCTGAAAAAATAAGAATCACGACAGACATTCCAGATGTTCATGGAAGAAAAGACATAAACGTATTCAAGGGAATCGTCGAGGAACCTGTATACACTGGATTCCAGTCAAAGTTCTACGTACGTCTTGAAAATGGTGCCGTGCTCAAGGTTTTCCAGCAGCACAGGAATTTCATGGACGACGGTCCGGATATCGCATGGAAGGATACTGTCTATGTTTCATGGGCAGCAGAAGACGGCTATATTGTAGAGGACATCGAAAAGTAATGGAAGAAAAGCAGAGTACAGACCTTAAGATTGCGTCTGCCGCATATTCGCACAAATTCAAGAAAGCAAACCCGGGGCCTGCCTATGCCTGGCCTATGGGTGTCTGGTTTTCCGTATTCTTCATCATTCCGCTTGTAATCATCATCGCCTATTCTTTCATGAAGCGTGACGTCTACGGTGGTGTCGTTCCGGAATTCTCGCTTAAAGCATACCAGCAGATGCTCTCACCTGCATACGGAATGATCTTTTTGAGGACTCTCTGGATCACGATTTTTTCAACGGTGGTGACAATCCTCATTGCCCTTCCATGCGGTTATGCCATGGCAAGAAGCAGACATCAGACAGTTCTTCTCATTCTTGTCGTAGTTCCATTCCTTACAAACAGCCTCATAAGAATTTTTGCGTGGATCACGATTCTTGGAGACAACGGAATTCTCAACCAGATCCTTGCTTCCTTTTTCAACCTGTGGCAGAAGATTACAGGCGGAACTGCTGAATTCGTTCCCCATAAATTCATGTTCACAAAGGGAGCCGTAATCCTCGTAAGTATATACATGTATCTGCCTTATGCCATACTTCCGATCTTCACGGCCGTAGACAGATTTGACTTCACCCTGCTTGAGGCCGCACGCGACCTTGGAGCAACAAAACCGCAGTCGATGATCAAGGTTCTTCTTCCTGGAATCAAAAGCGGCGTATTGAGCGCAATAATCTTTACTTTCATACCGATTTTCGGAACATACACGGTTCCTCAGCTTGTAGGCGGAAAAGACAGCTACATGCTTGGAAACATCATCGTCGATCAGGTTCAGAAGGTACGCAACTGGCCTCTGGCTTCTGCATTCAGCCTTGTGATCACCCTCATTTCCATGGCAGGAGTTCTACTCATGCTTTCTACGGGAAAGAAGGAAGCACAGCTCAACAAGAAATCAACAAAGGAAGACACGACCACTTCCATTGCTGACGCAATCTCTAGCGCAAAACTTGGAGAAACAAAATGAAGAATCCGGCATTGGCTTTATACAACAAGGTGCTCAAGAAAGTTCCGTCTTCGGAAAATGCAAGGCATGCAAAACGCGGCTGGAAAAAACGCGCGGTTCCTTTCAGCTTTTCAAACACGGTGCTTGTACTTTCACTGCTCTTCCTTTTCCTTCCGCTTTTCGTGATCGTATGCTTTTCATTCAACAGCGCAAAGGACACAACCTGGACAGGATTTTCTTTCGTATGGTATGAAAAGCTCATCTTCTCTTCCAAACCTCTCTGGCAGGCACTGATGAACAGCCTTATCGTGGCCATCACATCAGGTATTGTCGCAACAATCCTTGGAACACTGGCTTCCATCGGCGTAAGCTGGTACAAGTTTCTTGGAAAGTCATACATACAGACCGTAAGTTTTCTTCCGATGGTTCTTCCTGAAGTCATCATGGGTATCTCGCTGCTGATCTTCTTCA
>CALELJ010000044.1 GCA_937902445.1 uncultured Treponema sp.
TGTATTGTCAGAAGGTGCTTCAGGAATGTACTTTGATGGTGCTGGAAAACTCTTCTTCAAATCCGATGCTAGCGGAACTCTGAATTTCACAGCAGCTGATAATGGTACAGTTAAATCTGGATTTGCAGGAGTTAAATATAGTACAACGGATTCTGCACCGGACGTATCAGGTGAGGTGTCTTCTTCCGTTGCTTTGACAGGTAGTGACCTCTCTGGTAAAACGAATCTGTATTTCTATGCTTATGACAATGTATGGAATGCAAGTTCAACCTCATACAAACTTGCTTTGGAAGAGGATAATACGCCACCGTCATTTACCGTCTCTGTGGATGACAGCAGTGACTATGTCTACAAAAAGGATGCTGTAACCATTTACTATAATGGTGGGGAAAACAAGCCTGAATCCATCGTCTTCACATGCAGCAGTACTGCTAGTGACCTTGATGAATTTATCTGTACTGCAAGTGGTGTGACAGTTACACAGGGAACAGGTTCAGATTCCAATAAATTCACAGTCTCAGGTCTTGGTGCTTCAGGAAGCGTTGTGCTCTCATTCAAGGCAAAAGACAAGCTTGGCAACGTAACATCTGATGCTGAGGTAGCTCAGGTTACACTTGTTGCAGACAGCGAATCTCCTTCAGGTCTTGCAATTAATAAGATCAAGGGAATTCCTTTGGATGTTGAAGCAAAATATATCTATGCTGAATCAGCCGATTGGAAGACTGTCAGTGGCAGAACAGTTTACTGCAAGGCAGATCAGCTTACAGATCTTGTAAATCCATTTGAGTATGTGGTGGATGCGTTGGCAGATGCAGGTTCCGGTTTGAAAGTTGGTTATCCTTCAGCTTCAAAAGCTGCAGCTGGTGACGAGTGGACTATAACCGCAATGGATAACGTTGGCAATGAGTCAACCTTTACCGTAACCTTGATAGCAGATGGTGTTGCACCTGTACCGTCTGAAAGCGGCAAGGCAAAATCAGCAATTAACTGCAATAATGGTGTTTCATGGTCTAACGTTGATTGTATCAAGAGTTCATTAAGTGGAACTGTTGTCTGTGATGGACTTGTTTCTGCCTGGGGAGAACTTGTTGGAGATACTCTGATATACGTCCCTGGAACCAGCGTTTCATTTAATATTGAAGAATCTTCATCTGGAATCAGTGCCTATGGATTTGCATTGTCAAATCTCTATCCTGCAACATCTCTTTCACCTGCGGAATGGGTTGCTCCGGAATCAGATGGCTCCGTAAAAATGCCTGAACTTTCCGGTCCTAACCATTCGTTCCTTTATGTGTGGATAAAGGACAAGGTTGGAAATGTAAGCACAGCATATCCATATTCTTCAGGTGGAGCAAATGCTCCTTGGGTTAACTGCTACAAGACTCCTGAAAATGTGGAAGTTGAATTTGCAAGAACTAATTCCGAACGGAAAATTACTATCAAGGGATTGACTGCAGCTTTCGGTATCAAGGAAATTATTTTTGCAGGAACAGGAATTGAATCCAATGGTGGCTCGTATACTCTGAAATTTACCGGAGACATTTCATCTGGCAGCAGTTCCACCAGCTCAGAATTCACAGTATCGAATGTTGCTGATGCCGATGTTACAACGGATTCTGTAAAACTTGATCTTTATTCGAAAAAGAATAGTGCTGTTACATGTAATGGAGATGTTGTAATTACATATTACGGAAATGATGCGGAGGCTACTTTGTCGTCAATGTCTTTTGTTGACCATGAAGGAAACTCTCATGATGTTACTATTTCAACACCAATTACAAGGTCATTGAAGTTGCTTCAGGATAAGGCTTTAGCAGTTGTAGATAAAGTTACTGGCATTTTCGGCCGCATCGCAGGTGACAAGGAAACACGTGCCCTCAAGGCTGCCGAAAAAGCTGACAGAAAGGCCCAGCGCCTTGCAGATATCCGTGCTGCAAAGGAAGCAAAAAGGCTTGCAAAGCTTCAGGCAAAGCAGCTTAAGGAAGATGCAAGAAAACTTAGGGAATCTCTTGCCGTTCAGGATGCTGACGTGGCAGGTCTTGAGTCAAATGGTGTTTCAGCCGGAACTCCGGATGCCGCCCTTGATGACCAGGGTGTTGAATTTGAAGCACGTTCAAACGGCATAGACCAGTGGAATAAGGCTTCTTCCGCCGCATTGAAGCGTGAAGATTCCGGCAAAAAGCACGGTTCATTCCCGGTTGTTCCTTTTGCAGCTGGTGCAATCCTAGCCGCCTGTGGTGCAGGAATCTATATATATAGAAGGAAGAAGTCGATCTAGCACCAGATCATATGTAAAGCTTTTGAAAAATAAATTAAATTTATTTTTCAAAAGTATTGATTTCATCATGCATATGGGTATAATACGAATTTAGTCGACGGTTTTAAAAGGAGACCGTCTGCGAAACTTTATGTTTTATCTCGAATAGGGGATTCGAGAGAGGAGTTTTATTATGATGAAGAGAATTACAGTTTTCATCGCAATGGCATTCGCAGCTGCATCACTTTTCGCAGCCAAGGCAGATTCTTACGTAGTAGATTCTGTTAAGGGAAAAGTTCAGTATGAAGCAGCTCCTGGATCATGGAAAGACGTTACTGTTGGACAGAAGATCTCAAGCGCAACAGTAGTAAAGACAAGCCTTAATTCAACACTTGTAGTTTCTGACGGTGATGCAAAGGCAACAATCAAGGCAATGCAGAACGGTGCAATTGACTCTCTTGTTGCAGCTTCTTCAGGAACAGCAAAGTCAATCAAGAAGGGTTCTATCAAGAATGATGCAGTAGCATCAAAGTCTGAAGGTTCAAGCAAGGGTGTTGCAACAGCTTCTTCACGTGCTTCTGAAGCAAAGGAAGATGTTGAGTGGGATGAATAGTCCTGAATTCATTATTTATAAAAGTAGGATAGAAAAATGAAGAAAAACATCATTAAGCTTGTGTTGCTTTGTTCAGGCCTTTACGTTTTTGCAGATGCTTACATCGTAAAGTCTGTTACAGGCACAGTTACCTTTGAGGATTCCAAAGGAAAGACAGTGGATGTTAAGCAGGGTATGACACTTGACGCAGGTGCAAGTGTAAGCACTGGACTTAATTCCACTTTGGTTGTAAGCCTTGACGGAAAAGATTTTTCTGTAAAGCCAATGAAGAAAGGCAAGATTCGTGAACTTGCCACAGCTTCAAAGAGCGGTGTAAAAATCGGATCCAAGGTTACAAAGCGCGACATCGCACTTGCTGCCGGCAAAAGCAACAAGGGTGTCGCAACAGCTTCTTCTCGTGCATCAGAAGCCAAAGCCGATGTTGAGTGGGAAGAATAGTTGATTATTTAACAGTTGAGGGGCTGTCTTGAAGATTTTCTTTTAAGACAGCCTTTTTTATTTTTTAAGATAGGATAGTTTTATGAAAAAGTTTATTCCGCTCCTTATTGCGATTCTTTCCGTGACGGTCTGTTCTCTTTTTGTTTTCACAGATACTGACAAAAAGGTTGCCGACTTGTTCCAGCGTGCGCTTCCACCTCTTGAGGAACAGAAGAACATTGTCATGCTGAATATCGATGACAGTTCCGTAGGAAAAATAGGAACATGGCCTTTCAGCCGTGATGTATACGCAGATTCCCTTGTTTACCTCAAGGAACTTGGTACAGAAAGTGTCGTATTCGATTTGAGCTTTCTTGACAAAAGCCCTGCAAAAGTCGATGAGACCTACGTAAAGGAAACACTTCCAAAATATGTAGACACGAATTTCAATTCCGTTTCTGAAAGTGCGGAATATCTCATCGATGAATATAGTTCCGGCTCTCTTGGCGCCTCTGATAAAAACGACGCAAAGGACATGCTTGCCGGAGTCATCAAGGATGCAAAGGATACACTCAATACTTCAATTTCCTATGTTATCCATTCCCAGGATGAAGTTCTTGCAAATTCCATTAAATTCTTTGAGAACAATTATCTTACCCTTACCATGGACAACGATTATGTTATCGAAGGTGAGGAAAAACTTTTTATCGAAAATTATATTGCCCTTGATAATGTTAAGGACGAAAGCGATACTTTGACTCCTGTTTTTGAAAGTCTCCATCCTGCCATCAGTGAGCTTATGGTAAAGACAAAGCGCGCCGGATTTGTAAACGCAGATCCTGATTCTGACGGTTATCTTAGACGACTTAATCTTCTTGCAAAGTATGACGGAAAATATTACGGACAGCTTCTTTTTGTTCCGCTGCTTGCACATTTTGGAAATCCTGAAGTTGTTGTTTCTGACAGCCAGATTGTCCTTAAGAATGCTAAATATGGTGACGGCCGTTCCGTAGATATCAAGATTCCACGTGCCCAGGACGGAACTGTTCTGGTTAAGTACGCTCCAAAAAATTACGTAGACTACAATTCCATCCCTCTATGGAACATCTATAGACTTTCCATCATTGAAAAACAGCTTTTTGAAAATCTTAAGCAGATGGATGCGGACGGTTTCATGTCAGCCTGGGAAGAGGAAAATACACCTGTTGATTTCTATGAAAACGCAGCCTTCGTCCGTGATGAACTTTACAAGGGCGTAGATGAAGATGCAGGTGTTACCTACGGAACTTACTTTGATTTCAGAAATTCATTTTTCAGTTCCGTGGAGAAATTCCTTTCTTCCGAATATGAGGAAACCCTCGTTGCTGTTTCTGAAGTCGACAAGGAAACAGAAGACTACATCCGTGAATTCTTTTCTGTCTGCCGTTCACAGCTCAAGGATCTTCTTGAAGGCCGCGATGAGGTTTCGCAGATTGTAAAGGATGCCATCTGTATCGTGGGAACCTGCGCCACAAGTACAACAGACTACGGCCTTACCCAGTATGAGGAACACTATCCAAACCCTGGCGTTCACTACATCATCGCAAACCAGATTCTTACACAGGACTTTGTTGATGATTCTCCTGTATGGATTTCCATCGCCATTGCGGGTGTCCTCTGTCTCATTTCATGCTTCCTTGCAAACAAGATCAAGAGTACGACAAGACAGCTGATTACCGGTGGGCTTTTCTTGATTGCCACTACAGGTGCCATTCTTGCATATTTCGTTGTCACAAAGACTTACATCGGCCTTGTTGTTCCGTTTGCATCTTTGTTCCTTTCATTCCTTGCTACAACAATCATCGGATTCCTTACGGCATCCCACGAAAAGAAATTCATCACCAACGCATTCAGCCAGTGTCTTTCAAAGGACGTTGTTGCTGACATCGTAAACAATCCTTCAAGCCTTAAGCTTGGTGGTGACAGCCGTGAAATGACAGCTATCTTTACAGACATCCAGAAGTTCTCAGGTTTCTCGGAACTTCTCAATGCCGCAGAACTTGTTGCTCTCCTTAACTACTATCTTACTCCAATGTCGGACAAGATCATGGAAGAGGGCGGAATGGTCGACAAGTATGAAGGTGATGCCATCGTTGCTCTTGTCGGTGCTCCTTTGAAGCTTGCTGACCATGCTTCCCGTGCATGCCGTGCGGCAATCACAATGAAGAAATTCGAAGCCGAGATGAATACCCACATCGTCGAGTATGCCGCAATGGAAAGTGCTCCTGACATTTCCGAGGAGCTTCACAGTGCCTTCAAGAAGATGGTTGCCGGAAAGCGCAATATCTTCACACGTATCGGTATCAATTCCGGTGAAATGGTTGCAGGCTTCATGGGTTCCGATAACAAAAAGAACTACACCATGATGGGCAACAACGTTAACCTTGCAAGCCGCCTTGAGGGTGTAAACAAGCAGTATTCCACAGGCGGAATTCTTATAAGCGAGGCTACCCGCAATCTTCTGGGCGATGAGTTTGTCGTCCGCTCCCTCGACCGCGTTCAGGTTGTTAACGTCAAGACTCCTATGCGTCTTTTTGAGCTTATCGAGACAAAGGCTGATGCTGATGAAAACCTCATCAAATTTGTTGCCTACTGGGAAGCTGCCATGAAGACCTTTGAGTCGGGTGACTATGCAAAGGCTCTTGAAATGTTCCAGAAGTGCGTGAAGGCAAGACCGTCGGATAACGTTGCAAAGTACTACGTTTCCCTCATCGAGAAATTCTTCATCAAGGGAAAGTATCCTACAAAGGACGATGACTTTGGTGTTGCATACAATGCCGAAAACCCAGAGGACATGGATCCTTCATGGGTAGGCACAAAGTACGAAATCAAGGGAACATTCACCCTCTTGCAGAAGTAGGATGATACTTGTTGATTTGATTCAATATCACTATAATTGATGCAAATTATTTTTTTAGGAGATTCTTATGGCAAGAACACATTATATCGCCGGAAACTGGAAGATGAACACTTCCAAGGCAGAAGCAGTTGCACTCGCAACAGACCTTGTAGCTCAGCTTAAGGGAAAGACAAACAAGTTCATGATTGGTGTTCCATTCGTATACCTCGACGCAGTTGCTCAGGTAGTTAAGGGATCAAACATCATCCTCGCAGCTCAGGACTGTGCAGCTACAGACAACGGTGCACACACAGGTGAAGTTTCTTGCGCAATGCTCAAGGACATCGGATGCCAGTGCGTAATCCTCGGTCACTCAGAACGCCGCCACGAAATCGGTGAATCAGACGAACTCATCAACAAGAAGGTTCGCAAGGCTCTCGCTTCAGGACTTGAAGTAGACCTCTGTATCGGTGAACTTCTTGCAGAACGCGAAGCAGGTGAAGCAGAACAGGTTTGTGCTTTCCAGCTTTCAGCAGGTCTTGCTGGCGTTACAGCAGAACAGATGAAGAACGTTACAATCGCATACGAACCAGTTTGGGCAATCGGAACAGGAAAAACAGCAACTCCTGCAGATGCTCAGGCTATCCACAAGTTCATCCGCTCATACATTGCAAAGCTCTACGACCAGAAGGTTGCTGATGAAGTTATCATCCAGTACGGCGGATCAATGAAGGCTGAAAATGCAAAGGATCTCCTTGCACAGGAAGATATCGACGGTGGTCTCATCGGTGGTGCTTCACTCAAGGCAGCAACATTCGTTCCTATCTGCGAATGCTAGTCTGATTTTTGGCTGATTATAAGGCTGTTCCTTTCTGGGACGGCCTTTTTTTGTTACGGTCGCCAAGCTAGTACGCTGCGAATCACCCAGCAAGCCTGTCGTCCTGGTGTTCAAGAATTGCTACGCAATTCTTGGGGCGAAAGTTAATTCGCTTCCATCTTCTAGTCCATCAAACGCTTTCGCCCAGGATCCCTGAGCCCGTCGAAGGGTCCCTGTGCTTTTATAAGAATCTTCATTTTCATTTGACTAATCTTCTTTAATTCTTTATTATATTACAACTAATTTTTAAACAATTATTTGTGGAGATAAAAATGGGTGTTGTAAAAACAATTTTGCTTGTTGCATTTGTAGTAGTATGTGTACTCGCAATCCTTCTTGTGCTTATTCAGAATGACGAAAGCAATGGAATGGGTTCCGCATTTGGTGGTGGAAGCTCAGCAGCTTTCGGTGCCCGCTCAGGCAGCGTTCTCAAGAAGACAACAGGTGTTCTTGTAGTTCTTTTCTTCGCCATTACTTTTGGTCTTGGCTTTGTAAACAAGGCATCTGGTAAGGATGACCTTTCTGCAACAGCTGCAGAAGTTCAGGGTGAATCAAAGGCTGCTGAAACAGAATCTGGCAGCTGGCTTGAAAACGAACTTTCTGGCTCAACAGAACAGTCAGTACAGTAATCTGAATTTTCAGAAAATCACAAGGGGTGTTCCGCAAGTCCTGATTTGCGGAGGCAGCCTTGAAAATCGGGAGAGTTGATTTCTGGATTCTTCAGGAATTGCTTCTTCATGTGGTGCTTC
>CALELJ010000045.1 GCA_937902445.1 uncultured Treponema sp.
CAGAATTGGCTGATACTCTCTTTGATAGCCCTTGTGGGCTTGTGGGCTTGCGACTCGTCGCAGTCTCTTTCTCATCTCAATGTGCGTGGTGGCGGTGTCATCAACCGCGATGAGGCTAAACGTACAATGCAGGATATGGATATGGCTTCTTCTTCAAGCTCTGCCTCGCTTTTTCCATCCCTGGGGAAAATTCCTGATTCAAGGCCTGTAATGATTACGCGGGGGAATTCAAGTCCCTTTGTGTTATGGAGAGTGATCAAAGTTACCCTGTCAGAATCCCCTTCCTCTTCTTCTGCGGCATCGAGGGTACGGTCAAGGTTTATGTGGTCGAGAAAATCCGTAAGTCCCTGTCTGGTGCATGGATAAAGAACGGCGCTGTTTACAAGTTCCTCAAGGTTGGCTACTTTCTGGCTGCCTGTGACTTCGTCCTGCTCCTTGTGGAATTCCTCAAGGCCGCTTTCGGTCACCACAGCCTGCACGAATTCTGAAAGCTTGCGCTCAAGATTCTGCTTTTCTTCCTTTTCCTGGCTGATGGCCTGCTCTGCCAGTGTCTGTGCCTCGGAAGAAACCGGAACATCCGGCAGCATGGAATCGAATTTTTTAACAAGGGCGACAAAGCCGTCCGTGCCTTCCTTTGCTTTTTTTGAGAGCTTTACTTCTGCGATTGCATCGACAAGGGATCGGCCCTGACCTGCGTCGACTATGTTGTCCTGGGTTTTGTTACCGATGCCACGCACAGGCTTGTTCACAATGCGGCGGAAAGAAATCTCATCGCGCGGATTGAGCACAAAGGAAAGCCATGCGATGCTGTCCTTGACTTCCTCGCGCTCGTAGAATTTAAGGGAGCCCACAACCTGGTAGGGAACCTTTCTATGGAGGAATTCAGTTTCAAAACCGAGGGACTGTGCGTTGGTCCTGTAGAGGATGGCCCAGTCGCTGTATGGAATGCCGGCTTCATGGGACTGCTCGATGAGGCTGTAGCAGAATTCTGTTTCGTCGTCCTGGGTGGGCAGGAAAACAAGGGCCGGCTTCTTTCCTTTTCCACGGGCGGCGACCAGTTCTTTTCCGAGGCGGCCTTCGTTGTTTTTTACGACGCTTGCGGCACAATCAAGAATCTCACTTGTTGAACGGTAGTTTGTCTCAAGACGCACTATTTTTGTTCCGTCGAAATGATCCTTGAAATTCAAAATATTCTGTACTTCCGCACCACGGAATTTATAGATGGACTGGTCGTCATCACCAACAACGCAGACATAAGCCTTCTGGTCCGATTCAGTTCCGTAGCCTGAAAGTTCCTGAAGCAGCTTGAACTGTGCCACATTGGAATCCTGATATTCATCAACCATTATAACTTTGTATCGGTGATGGATGCTGGTACGGATAAGATCATTGTTCTTGAGAATCAGGTAAGGCAGCATGATGAGATCGCCAAAATCCACATTGCCCGTTGAACGAAGGCGTTTTTCATATGCTTCGTAGACTTCAGGAAAATGCGGATCATCGTCTATGGTACCAAGTTCAAGACTGTCCGGTTTAAGGCAGTAATCTTTTGCAAGGGAAATGAGATGTGCATAGTGTCCTGCATCTTTTTTCGTAAGGGCCGGCATTGCTTTCGTGATGAGCGTCACCATGTCATCATCGTCGTAAACGGTGAAATTGCTTTCAAGCCCGATACCGGCATCGGCGGCGTACATGCGCAGAAAATACGCACCAAAGGAGTGAAATGTCCTTATCTGTGAATAGGCGGAACGAGGTTCAAGGGCAACAGCGCGCTCTTTCATTTCGTTAGCAGCCTTTTTCGTGAAAGTGACCGCGAGAATTGAAGACGGATTGTAATTCTGCTGCGAAATGAGCCAGGCTATTTTTGTCGTGATTACACGGGTCTTACCGGAACCTGCCCCAGCAAGAATGAGAAGAGGAGAACCTTCGTGAACAACAGCTTCCTTCTGTTCCGGATTCAATACTGAAAGAAATTCCTGTGACTCCATGTGTAAAATATAGCCCTTATGTATTAAAATTGCAATTTGAGGTTTATTTTTTTCCGCTAAACATATATAATATAATAAACAATGAAGGAAGAGGTGCGCTATGACTATAGATGAACTCAAAAAAGCTATTCTCGCTGATGCAAATCTTGCTGCTGAATTCGAAAACGCAGTAGACAATGGTCAGCTTGTTGATTGGGCAAAATCAAAGGGTGTTGATGCCAGTGAAGCAGACCTTATCGCAGGTTTGCAATAATCTTTTACAGGCGGAACTCAATACATCGCCTGAAAAAACACAAAGGCAGCGGTAGCAATCTACCACTGCCTTTTTTTTAGCTAATGCAATGGCATGACGGTTCGACTCCGCTCACCGATCCTACCAAGTGTATTGAGGATCCCTGAGCATCGTCGAAGGGTCCATCATCGCAAGGCAATGCACAGGCTACTTCGACTGCGCTCAGCAAGCCTGCCGTCCCGGTGTTCACGGACTGCCTTGCGCAATTCGTGAACACGAAAAAATTAAACTCTAAACATGAGATCCTCGTAGCTTGGGAAAGGCTTGTAGTCTTCGCCAAGAAGAGGCTCAAGTTCATCGTAGACCTTTCTTGTGGCCGCCATCTGAGGAACCACCTTGTCAGCATAAAGCCTTGCGGACTTTGCATAGTCGCTGGCATTTCTTGCTTCTTCATGAACATTGTAAAGTTTGTCTGCTTCCACAGCCAGCTGGTCGGCAAGCTGGTCGAGCCTTGCAAGAAGCTTTGTTTCAGCCTGTGCCTTTGCTCCCGGAACAACAGCCTTAAGGTTGATTACTGTCTTGCTGACATCGTTGATGTATTTGAACACGTTAGGCATGATGTCCTTGCTAATCATCTCCACCATTGTGTTAACTTCGATGTTGAGCATCTTTGAATACTTTTCAAGCTTGATGTCGTAATGGCTCTTCATTTCACCTTCAGTGTAGACGCCCATTTCCGTAAAGAGCTTTACATTCTTTTCAGCAAGGTAGTGTTCCATTGCATCCGGTGTTGAACCAAGATTCAAAAGACCGCGCTTCTTTGCTTCCTCGATCCATGAATTGTCATAGCCGTTTCCGTTGAACACGATACGCCAGTGTGCGGTCACTTCGCGCTTGATGAGTTCAGCAAGGGCAGTTTCAAAATTTTCAGCCTTTTCAAGTTCGTCTGCAAACTGTTTGAGTACGTAGGCAACCATGGCATCGATTGTAGTATTCGGTCCGCTGATTGAAAGGCTTGAACCGACAGAACGGAATTCAAACCTGTTGCCGGTAAATGCAAACGGAGAAGTTCTGTTACGGTCTGTGGAATCCTTTGGAATCGGAGGGAGCACATCGACACCGATGGTCATCTTTGAGCTGCCTGTGGCATTGAGTGGAGTTCCGTCTTTGATCGACTGAAGGACTGCATAAAGTTCATCACCAAGATACATGGAAATAATTGCAGGTGGAGCTTCGTATCCTCCAAGACGGTTGTCGTTTCCGGCACTGGCAACAGAACAGCGAAGGAGATCCTGGTTTTCATCTACAGCTTTGATTACCGCAGTAAGGAAAAGAAGGAACTGGGCATTTTCTGCAGGTGTATCACCAGGCTCAAGAAGGTTTTCACCAAGGTTTGTGCTCATGGACCAGTTGTTGTGCTTTCCGCTTCCGTTTACTCCTGTATACGGCTTTTCATGGAGAAGGCATACAAGTCCGTGGCGGCGTGCGACTTTTTTCATCACTTCCATCGTAAGCTGGTTCTGGTCGGCGGCAAGATTTGTAGTGCTGAAAATCGGAGCCATCTCGTGCTGGGCAGGAGCGGCTTCATTGTGTTCCGTCTTTGAAAGAATTCCGTACTTCCACAATTCTTCATTGAGTTCTTCCATATACTTTGCGATGCGTGGCTTGAGGGCGGCAAAATACTGGTCATCCATTTCCTGACCTTTTGAAGGCTTTGCACCAAAAAGAGTGCGTCCTGTCATCTGAAGGTCCTTGCGCTGGAAGTAGAGCTTTTCATCAACGATAAAATATTCCTGCTCAGGTCCAACAGTCGTGTTGACGTGAACTACATCGTTCTTTCCAAAGAGCCTTAAAACCCTCACTGCCTGATCGCTCAGTGCTTTCATGGAACGAAGAAGCGGTGTCTTTTTATCCAGAGCCTCTGCCGTATATGAACAGAATGCGGTCGGAATGCAAAGGGTGTGTTCCTTGATGAATGGATATGATGTAGGATCCCAGACTGTGTAGCCGCGGGCCTCAAAAGTGGAACGGGTTCCGCCTGAAGGGAAAGAAGATGCATCAGGTTCACCTTTGACAAGTTCCTTTCCGCTGAAGGACATGATTACAGTTCCGTCGTCCTGAGGATTGATGAAGCTGTCATGTTTTTCCGCAGTAACACCCGTCAATGGCTGGAACCAGTGTGAAAAATGAGTTGCACCCTTTTCAATCGCCCATTCCTTCATTGCATGAGCGACAACATTTGCAACATCAATCTGAAGCGGTTCTCCGTTGTCCAACGTACGCTTTAGAGCCTTGAAAGTTTCTTTTGGCAGTCTTTCTTTCATTGTCTGCTGGTTGAATACCATGCTGCCAAAAAGTTCAGGAACATTTGTCATATTGTAACCCCTTATAATAATGAACAAATTTCTAAACCAGATTAGATCCGAGAAAATATTTAATAGCATAAAGGCTTACAGCACTGCACAACATGCCGTAAGCCCCTATTTATTATCTTTTAGAATACGCCTGGGAAGACATCATCCATGCCGTAGAGTTTACCGGCCTGAAGTTTTCCCTCATCAAGAAGCTGCTTAAGGTTGATGACGGCGTGCACGGCACCGCTTGCAAAACCCTGACGGCTTCTTGCAGTGTGTGAAAGTTCAATTGTATCCGCAGCACTGTCAAAGAAAATTTTGTGAGTGCCAGGAACACTGCCACATCTTGTTGAAGACACATGGAACTCATTTGGCTTTGGACGTGCCTTGAATTCGTTTGTCACGATGGTGTCCTTGCGTGAAAGGAATTCCATCGCATGCTTTGCAAGATCAAGGGCTGTTCCAGACGGACTGTCTGCCTTCTGGTTGTGGTGCATTTCCCAAAGGGCTGCATCATATTCCTCAAAGTTGTCGATGAGGCTTGCTGCCTTTTCAACGATCTTGTAGAAAACATTTACGCCAATTGAAAAGTTTGCGCTTGTCATGAGTGTTCCGCCGCAAGATGCAGCGAGGGCAGCCATCTCGTCCTTTCTGTCGTTCCAGCCTGTAGTACCAACTACAAGTGGAAGTTTTGTTGGAAGAAGAGCCTTGATATTGTCGATTACAGATGCAGGATGTGTAAATTCAATGATTCCTTCCGCACCGCTTGCGACAATTGCATCAACCATTGCCTTTGTGTCTCCTGCGGCAATCTTTACCTTTGCATCTTCTGCAAAAACATCAATTGTAGTTACAACACTGTGGCCAAGACTGAGGGCAGCCTGTTCAATCATGTGCCCCATTTTTCCATATCCGACTAATGCGATTTTCATTTGATTCTCCGATTAGAACAAAGCTGCGTGAACAACCTGAACTGTCTTGTCTGCTTCTGCCATGTTTACAAGGAAGCTTACGTTTACCTTGCTTGCACCCTGGCTGATCATCTGAACATTAATGCCTTCCTTGTTGAGTGCATCAAATGCCTTTGCAAGGATTGCGCTTGAGTGGCTTGCATCACAAATTACAGTAATGATTGCCTTTTCTCCAGTTGCCTTGACTTCAGCTACTCGGCCAAGATCTTCAAGAAGTCCTGTAAGATCTGACTTTGTGTTTACGGTCAATGAAACTGAAACTTCAGAAGTTGCGATTACATCGATACTGATGTTCCATTTGAGGAACTGGTTGAAGATGTGTGCAAGGAATCCTGCGGCACCAAGCATGCGGCTTGACTGAATATCGATCAAGGTAACGTTCTTTACTTTTGTAATTGCTGTAACTGCAGGTACTGTACCAGTGTGCTTTTCTACAATCAAAGTTCCTTCACTCTTGATGTTGTAGCTGTTCTTTACACGA
>CALELJ010000046.1 GCA_937902445.1 uncultured Treponema sp.
ATAACATCATCATCGTCGGAACTCCAAGATGGAGCCAGAGAGTTGATCTTGCTTCCAAGAATCAGATCAAGGGCGACAACATTATGTACACCCTCCATTTCTATGCCGGCAGCCACGGAAAGGACAACAGAAAGCTTGTTAAAACTGCATTGAAAAATGGTGCCGCTCTTTTCTGCACTGAATGGGGCACTACAAAGGAATCTGGAGACGGCGGTGTATTTGAAAAGGAAACAAAGGAATGGCTTAATTTCCTTGAAAAGAACAATATTTCCTGGACAAACTGGGCTGTAAACAACAAGGGTGAGGATTCCGGAATTCTTGCTTTTGGAAAAGATAAGGATGCCAAAGGCGGATGGACAGACAAGGATTTGAGTCCTGACGGTAAGTTCCTGAGAAAGATCCTCAGGAATGAACTTGATAAATAAATGAAGGGGGCTGTCCAATAAGTATTTATGCAAGGGGCATTGCGCCGTAATGGTGATTTTGACTACGATCAACCACCCTGAAAATACTTATTGGACAGCCCTTATGACTTACCGGGAGTTTTTTGCATCATGCAGACGGAACTATTCTGTTTGTGCGATGCATTTTTTTTATCCCTGTTCTTTTTTTGGAAGGATTGTTTCAAATTCTTCCTTTGATTTTGGCTTGCTGAAATAATATCCCTGGGCCATGAAACATCCGCTTTCCTTGAGAATCCTTACGTCTTCCTTTGTTTCGACACCTTCAACAATGCATTCAAGACCGAGGGTTGTTGCCATGGCAATGATTGCCTTGAACATGAGCTGGTCGCGGCTTCCGTCTTTCTGGGCGCCTTTAAGCAGGGACTTGTCGATCTTTATTACATCCCACGGAAGTTCCTTGATGAGGGAAAGTGAAGAAAATCCTGTTCCAAAGTCATCGACCGCCGTGCTGATTCCTTCTCGGTTCAGTCCTTCCACCAGGGGCCTCAGTTCCTCATTGGCGGCATCTGAAGCTGATTCCGTAAGTTCAATCTGGATGAGCCTTCTTGGAATTCCGTACTTGTCTATTGTTGTCGTTATGATGTCCACAAGATTGTTCATGTTCAGTGTTGCCCTGGAAAGGTTTACTGAAATCTGCGGAACTTCTTTGCCTTCCTCGATCCATTTCTTGATGTCGGCACATACATGGTTCAGCATGTAAAGGTCAAGGTATTTGATTGAAAGGTTGTTCTCAAGAACCGGAATGAACTGGTCAGGATAAACCATGATTTCCTTATGTATCCATCTTACTAAAGCTTCAGCCCCGAAAAGCTTGTATTGCTTGAGTTCAACTTTAGGCTGATAGTACACAAGGAATTCTTCGTCTCTGAGGGCATCCTTGTACCATGACTCGACTTTCTGCTGCATCTCGAATTTCTTTTTGAAAGTCTCGTCGTATTCGATGCATTTCACGCCAGGTGTTTTTCTTGCGATGTTCAGAGGCAGGGAAACGGAATCAAGGATCTTTCTAGGCGAATTGTATCCTTCAAGATCTGTGTTGAGTCCGCAGTGTGAGTAAAGTACGAGGAATTCTTCGTTGCCTTTGTCTGTGATGATGCTGAATTCCACGGAACTAAGATATGCCAGCAGTTCATCCTTGAGATGTTTCTTGAAAACTATGGCACCGGTATCTCCTCCAAAAGAACTCAAAAAACCGTTTCTGTCAGGATCCTGATCTTCTCCAAGAATGCTTATGATTCCGTTGTGATAGCGCTCGATAAGTTCCGTTCCGGCTTTGTCTCCGATTTTCTTGTTGATCTGGCTGAATCCGTGGATGTTGAACAATATGACCGCGTAATCATCAATTCTGTCCTGGGCTATGAGATTTGAGACTGTCATATGGAAAAAAGCCGCGTTGTAGATGTTCTTGAACCGAAGTTCATGGTCTCTTGCGAATTTCATGTGGCGGTTCAAGATGGTACTGCTTGCAACATAATAGATGAGATGGGCAATGAAAGTCATCGCTTTCTTTTCTTCCTCGGTAAAAGGTGCGTCGTCCTTGTACTGGTAGAAATAGTAGTCGGCGAAAACAAAATCAGTTCCTATATGTTTTACTACGTAGAAATTTTCTGGATCATATTTTTCATTTGTGAAGCATAACGGATTTGTTTCTCCATATTTTCCGTGGCTGTTGTCATCCGAGATGTCCTTTTTCACTTCAAGCCGCGCAACCCTTACGGTACCGCATAGTTCCGCTACGGGAAGGGACGAGGACTCCATATCTATTAACATGGATCTGCTGATGGTGGTTATCGTGCCCAACAATGTGTCTAGAAATTTTTCTGAATCAAATTCTGCCATTATTCTTTCCGTTCCATCCGTTTTATTAAAGCTGTGGTATCACCATCAAGAGTTCAAGGCTGTTTTCTGCTGTAGAAATTGTCTTGATGGTGCCGTTCATGAGCCAAAGCAGATTGTATGCCGCAAGCAGCTTCAGTTCGTCAGGCTCCACGGTATTTCTCTGGTGGCTGTTTCTGCCTGACATGTTCCTTATTTTTTCAATGTCATTCTGAGTGAGGCTGCAGTCTTCAACCAGGAATTTGAAATTGAGGGTGTTTCCAAAGGTTTCCCTGTTGACGGATGAAAGAACCGTAATGCTTGATCCCGGAATCTTTTTTTCGAGATAGGACAGGATTCGAATCACGACTTTTTCTATCGCTTCATGATCACCAAAAAGCGTCTCTTCCGGTTTTTCCTTTGAGCTGATGGTTATGTTGTCCTTTTTATGCGCCTCACGGCCAGCCCTGATTTCAAGATTTTCTATGAGGTATTTGTGCTGGTATTCCTTTTCGTTCAATGAGAAGCTGAAATTTGTGAAATTTGAGAATTCGTAGTTTTCCTGTATGCTCGAGTTGAACTGGAGGGCCTTGGTTTCAAATTCTGCGACAGTATTTTTTATTTCGGAATTTCCGCTGTTCTGGCTGATTTTTTTGAGTTCAGCAGTCCATTCAAGAATTTCCTTTGACATTTCAATGGAATCCTTGAAGAGCTTCTCGTTGTTTATGAGTTCGTTTTTCTGCCATGCCTTGTATCTGATCTCACGGCTTATGGTGTTTTCAATGATGCGGCCGATGAGCATGGAAAGGTTGTTCACCAGAATCTGGAGCGTGCTGTTTGCCATGATGCAGTCGTCAGCAGGGGAAATGACATATTTTCCGATTGCTTTTCCATTGACCATTACGATGGACGAATATGTGGTGCTTGACCTGTCATTTGTTGAGCCCGTGATTTTGTTCATGTTGGCATCAAAAAGGCATAGATGGACCTTCATTGTCTTTTCATAGTTTTCGATTACCGGATTGTAGTCGCTGAAATCAATGAAATCGGTGATTCCGGCCTGTGCGGAGGCGGAACTGATTCCGTTTAAAACTGCGTCCATTCTGCTTATGAGGATCTGTGTCGCATTTGCAATTATTTTTATTTCCTCAAGGGAATCGTCGTAGTCAACTTCGCTCTTGAAATCTCCGACAGCGGCCTGCCTCAGTCGTCTGGCCATGCTTTCGACTGGTTCCGAAATGAACCTGGAATGGCGCCGTATGAAATGCCTTGAAATTACTATGATTATTACTGACATTGACAGGATGAATGCCAGTGCGATCCAGAAAATTCCAAGATAGTCGGTTACCGGTGAATCGATTATTATGGCCCAGCCTGGAGTGCCCTCAATGAGACAGCTGCTGTAGCAGTGCAGGATTCCGCCCCGGAAAATGTGGCTTATATTTCTTGTGCCATCAAGGGATTTGCGCTCAAAGTCTGCAAGCATCCTGTTTTTTCCGGTTTTTTCAGCAAGCTGTATGTTGCTGTGGCCCCTGAGGATCATTGATTTATCAAGGCTTGCTATGGTTTTGCCTTCTTTGCCAATGATGTATACGTTGCTTCCCTTGGAAACGTTCAGCTTTTTGATGTTGTCTATGAGAATGTCCGGGTCTATGGAGCACATCAGTACGG
Organism: uncultured Treponema sp.; assembly: GCA_937902445.1. Lineage (GTDB taxonomy): Bacteria > Spirochaetota > Spirochaetia > Treponematales > Treponemataceae > Treponema_D. The sequence goes on from CALELJ010000046.1 coordinate 3,951, forward strand.
ATTCAACGGTGCCGTTGTAGATTCCGTTTCTCCAGATTGGAGAACCAATGACAAGGGCGATTTTTCCGTCTGTCTTTGAAAAAATCGGATCGCTTATCATTACTTTTCCGTCCATTGCCGCCTTGAAATAGTCCCTGTCGCCACGGTAGCTCAAGTCCATTTCCGAGTAGCCGTCCACCTTGATGACCTTGCAGCGCACAAGTTTATATTCATTTGATTTGTTTGCGAGAATGAGTTCCTTTGCGACCGTGGTAGTCCTGTTTGTGCCCAGTTCCGGAATTGAACCGATTCCCTGGGCGATGTTTTTATAGGATTTGACAATCCATTCAATCTGCTGGGCTGCAGTTTCCGCCTGATTTTTCAGGTTGTGCGTCATTATGGAGACAGCTGAGAAATATATGAAAAGCAGGCATGCGATGGCGCTTATCAGGAGGCTTGTGATGAGAACGCTTGTGTTCAGCTTATTCAAGACGGAACATATGTTTTTCGCACGTCTTTTGGAATGAAATTTCATATTTAAAGTTTAATGCGAAATTGAAAAAAATCAATTTTTTATGGCTGCAATCCGGGATATCTTACAATAATTGAAAAAACGGGGGGATTTTGGTAGTATTA
>CALELJ010000047.1 GCA_937902445.1 uncultured Treponema sp.
AACTCCGCTACACAGAACCTGATCCACGCGACGACCTCAAGGGTACAGATGTTGCACGTAAGGCCCTCATCATTGCCCGTGAAGCAGGAATGGAAATTGAACTTGAAGACATCGAGATGCGCTCGATCTTCCCTAAGGATTTCAATATCGAAGGAACAGTTGAAGAATTCCTCAAGAGACTTCCAGAACTGGACAAGTACTTTGAAGACAAGATGGCAGCCCTCAAGAGGGAAAACAAGGTTCTCCGCATGGCAGCATCAATCAAGGACGGAAAGGCTTCTGTCGGAATGCTCGAGGTAGGACCTGAAGATCCATTGTATACAGTACGCGGCGGTGAAAACGCATTCGTATTCCATACAGCACGCTATACACCGATTCCACTTACAGTCAAGGGTTACGGTGCAGGTGCTGGCGTTACGGCTGCCGGTGTATTCGGTGATGTTCTCCGTCTCGTCAGCTGGAACATGAGCAACTAAGATGGCATGTGACAATAAAAAGCCTTTGGTTGCATACTGCGGAAAACCGGGATGCAATGCAGAGGCTGCGGCAATAGGGTATTTCAAGGAAACTGCGGAAACACTTCCGGTAGATTCCTTTCCGGATATTTTCCAGAAGGTTACTGAAGGAAGCGTTGACTACGGAATGGTTCCCATTGAAAATTCCCTTGGCGGCAGCGTTTACCAGAACTATGACAATTTCAGAAAGTATTCTGATGTTTATATTTCTGGTGCCATAGCAATCAAGATCAGTTACTGTCTTCTTGCAGTGAAAGGAGCAAAGCTTGAGGATCTGAAAAAGGTTTATTCCCATCCTCAGGCACTTCTCCAGACAAGCAGATTCCTTGGCAATCACAAGGACTGGCAGCAGATAGAGGCATACAATACTTCCGGGGCTGCTCTCTTTGTTTCAGAAACAGGATCAAAGGAAAATGCGGCTGTTGCAAGTGAAATCAATGCTGCAATCTACAATCTTGATATTCTTGCCCGTGGAATTGAAGATGATCCAAACAATTATACGCGCTTCGTTGTCATCACAAAGGAAAGAAAAACTGTAGATGATGCACATATGGCAAGTTTCATGTTCAAGGCAAAACATGAACCTGGATCTCTTTACAGGATCCTTGGTGTGCTGAATGATTTCGGTACAAACCTTACACGCCTTGAAAGCCGTCCGATTCCGGGTCGTCCATGGGAATATCAGTTCTATGCTGATGTAGACCTTAAGACCATTGAAGGACAGCCGGAAGAACACGTGAAAAAAATTATTGAAAAACTTAAGGAAAAAGCAGAAGAAGTTCGCCTTTTGGGTGTATACTCAGAGATGGGACGTTAACGATTTTGGAGGAATAAAATGGAAAAATATGTACTTTCAGTTCTTGTAGAAAACCACGCTGGTGTTCTCAGCCGTGTGTCAGGTCTTTTCAGCCGCCGCGGTTACAACATCGATTCGCTTGTTGTATGCGAAACAGCTGACC
>CALELJ010000048.1 GCA_937902445.1 uncultured Treponema sp.
TCCGTCACCGTTCCGACTGTAGAACGGGGATTTTTGTGGGTAGTTTTCTGCTCGATGGAAATGGCAGGAGAAAGACCTGTGATAAGATCAACATCAGGTTTGTCCATTCTTCCAAGAAACTGCCTTGCATAGGATGAAAGGCTTTCCATATAACGGCGCTGGCCTTCCGCAAAAAGTGTATCAAAGGCAAGGGAAGATTTACCGGAACCAGAAAGCCCGGAAACTGCCACAAGCTTGTTGCGAGGAATTTCCACTGAAATGTTTTTAAGATTGTGCTCGCGAGCACCCTGAATCACGATTTTCTCACCGTCAAAAATACCCATAGGGCAAATATTATATAGAAAAAATTCACTTGTAACAATGACATGAAGGTTTGCAAAAACCTCAAATTGCGTTTAGATTATTACCATGGCTGACAGAAACAGGGAAACCCGCGGAATCATTTTTTCACTCAGAGAACAGGGGGAACAGAACCGGCTTGTTACGGTTTTGACTCCCGATCAGGGTTTAATTAACTGCGTGTTATACGGAGGTCCAAAGAGCCGTCTCCGTTCCATGGTTCAGCCCTTCAACTGCGGAAACCTGTACCTTTACACCGATAATATAAAACATTCTGTTAAAATTACTGATTTTGACGCAAAAAAAATCCACCTGTCCATAAGGGAAAACCTTTTCAAGGCCTGGGCGTCTTCACTTTGTGCGGAAATAATCATAAAAACAAAGTGTGCCGGGGATCCTGCCAGTGCTTTTGTCCTTTTTTCAGCTTTTCTCGATGGAATTGATGCGGTCAACGAGGATGAATCCCGCCTTGGAATGCTGCGCTTTCTGTGGCGCTACCTGGGACTTTTGGGAGTTCAGCCTGACGTAAGGGAATGTGTTTCATGCGGAACTTCCCTGCTTGCAAAAGAGACAGAACCTTCCTACATCGAACAGCACAACGGCTTTGTCTGCAGCGACTGCATCCCCTACAGCGGAGAACAGATACGTCATGAGGCGGAACTTTTCAAGGTTGACATACACGGAATAACCTACCTTGCCGCCATAAACGAGCTCACTCCGGGAAAAGTAAGGGAACTGCTGCTTCCTGCCCAGTCAGCATACAAACTTAAAAGACTTTTATACCACCTTATCGAAAAGGCTGCCGAGACAAGGCTTGAGACTTTGGAAAGCGGTGCCGGAATTTTGTAATTTCTTACCATTTATAGTATAATTAACTGCGCATAACCATAACTTCAAGAGTTGTGCACATCAAAAAACCAAGGTAAAAAACTTGAACTGGAACAAATCAAACGTACTGAAAAAAGATGTTGAAGAAATTCAGCAGAAATACAAAATCGATGCCATAACGGCCAGCATACTTCTGAGACGGGGAATCACCAGGGGACGCGACATTTTTTATTTTCTTGAGGATGACCTGCGTTACCAGCACAACCCTTTTCTTTTCAATTCCATGGAGGATGCTGTAGACAGGATTCTTGACGCCGCAGAAAAAGACGAAAACGGAAATTCGGAAAAAGTCCTTATTTTCGGCGACAGGGATGTGGACGGAGTTACGGCAACAACCATTTTATACGAGTGCCTTAAATCCATGGGTGTGGACGTTCAGTTCCGTGTGCCCCAGGGGGATGACGCATACGGACTTTCTATTGAAGCAATCGATGAATTTGCAGCCCAATATGGATCGCTGATCATTACAGTTGA
>CALELJ010000049.1 GCA_937902445.1 uncultured Treponema sp.
TGAAAATTCACAAACTCACCGCCTCAAACTAAACTGAAAATATAATTAAACTATTCATGGTTATACAGAATAAATTATACCATAAAATAAAAAAGCTCCGGTCAATCCACACAGACCAGAGCAAAAATCACTTTCAGACAGTTATCCCGTATAAAAGTACGACCAATTCCTCGTGGCCTGGAGAACTTCTCCCGTACCATGATAAACGGCAGGTTTCCTGACTTGGAGATCAGCACCGCATTCCATGCCTTCCCGGTTTTACCCAGTGACTTCAGTTGAAATACGACTCCCTCGACACAGTGACGAGATCGTGCAGGACTTTGACCTGCTTCCCTTTTAACCGTTCCATGCACAAGCACAAACGGCACCGTTTACTGTTGCTGCCACAATATCATTTAAACATATAATTATCAATAATTACATCACTTAGGGATTCTGTATTTCACGTAAATCGGAACAGTCCATTCCGTCTTGTACTCGTCCTTTGACGTCTGCTTGTAGAACCAGTCAAATCCCAGGCTGTAAGTCCAGAGCCCGTATGTGATCCATAGGCGCGGATAAAGTTCAAAAGTCTGCCTTGAATTGTCACTGACATCTGAATCAATGGCTCCGTAGTAATAGACTCTTGGCTTGAAGGCCACAACCTTTGTAAAGGGAATCAAAAGCTGAAGTCCCGTATAAAGCGGAATCATGTTTCCATTGACCGACTTGCCCGCCTCTGCCTCCAGTTCAACCTGCACATCTTTAACATAGGAGCTGAAGTTGAGGGAAACAAGGTTGCTTTCCTTCATGTCGACATTCTTGTAGCTGGTGACATTTTTAAAGACGGAACTTGAAACATAAGGCTCAGTTTTCCCGCTGACAGTCAAGGTAAGGGAAAGTTTCCTCAATGTTCCGTCCAGTTCCGGCTTCCAGTTTGATGAAAATGCCCAGCTGCACTTGTATTCAGCATCCTCTTTTTCCTTTTCAGTTCTGGTAAAAAGACAGTTGGCGCCAAAAGACAGGGGAATATCTTTTTCAGTTTTAGAAAGGTCATAGCCGATGCTTCCGTTCACCCCAAAAGAATCCTCATAGGGAACATAGCTTTCCGTTGCAGGAACCGCAAGTCCAAAAGTAAAGGCATCAATTTCCGACTTCAACGCGATTCCGGTTTTTCCCCATCGTGAGGCCCCAGTATAAATTTCCGCAAGACTAAAGAAATTTCCAGGCAAATAATAGGAATAAAGTTTACCGGCAGAAAACTCCAGTGCCTTGTTTCCCATAGGCCGGAACCTGACATAGGCCCTCTTGAGTTCAATTTTCTGCCCTTCTTCCGACCATTTCTGAGCAGCAGATGTTCTATAGTAGATTTTGCTTGCCGCAGTTATGTAGTCATTTGACAGATTGAAGTCCGAAAGAAAATAGGCACCGCCAAAACCGATGTCGGAATCCTCATATTTGGAATCCAGTGTCTTTTCAACCGGATAGATGCCAGCCGTCACAGCGCCAACAACCTTGAGTTCAGCAGAAAAAGCCGGAAAAACCACGGCAGAGGCAATAAATGCAAGAACAATTTTTTTCATTTTGTTATCCTGAAGTTTGTTTTGAGATGATTGCAGCCGGAAGTATAGCAAAAAAGAAGAAAAAAGAAATGGGACATAACACAAAGTTATCCACAACGACACAATTTCACAGATTTTTCTGCAAAATAATTCGCTTTAGGTTGTTTTTGTATTATACTATTATCATGCCTTGGCTCATGGAGGGAATTATGAAAAAAATATTTGCACTGATGTTTGCGGCAATTCCACTATCGATTCTTTCCTGCGGATTCTGGAACTATGAAGCCCCAGAGACTTTTTCCGTAAAAACAAAAAATGACTACGATTTTCACCTTGGAACATTCAACACGAGCGAACATTTCTCGACGGAAGATATTCTTGATTCCATCAGCCTTGGTGATGAAACGGAAAAAAACAAGCTCAGGGTTTACGACTACTACGACGGAACCGCAGAAAACGAAGAAGTAATGGAATATCTCTTCAATTATAAGCTTGCTTCCATCCCTATTGATTTCAACGAATACCTTAAATCCATGGACATGAACTCAAAGCTGTCCAACGCACTTTCAAAATCCTTCACGATTCCTGAAATCAAGGACGTCAACTTTTCAACTCCAATTGATTTTGGCAACATTTCAAAGGCCATTGCCCAGAATTTCAGCCTCAGGACATCGCCTATCATCGTGATCGAACCTGGAGATGGCAATGAATATTCCCTTGAGGAACCTGCAGCCGGACAGCCTTCCTATGACAACATCCAGATTGTCGTTTCAAGCCCGGAATTCAGTTCCGCAACCCTTAGAAAAGGCAGCCTTGACTTTACATTGACACCTCAGGATTCCAGTTTTACCCCTGGATTTTCCTTTGTGATCACCAAAGCCTACCTTGTTTCACCTGACAGTCAGGTTATTTCAGAAGCCGGAGAAAAGGATATTACCCAAGGCGGAACTCTTTCCTTCGGCCTTGAGGGACGTACAATCTACCCTTCCTTCAAGCTGATCCTCAATGGATCCTACCGCGGCGGAACTCTGGGAAAAAGCCACACATATAATATAGAAAGTTCCATCTCTGACGTTGACCTGGCATCGATTTCAGGACTTACCATGGAAAATTCTCCTGCCCTTGACGTAAACCACGTGCAGAAAATCCCAATGGCAGACGTGGCAGGCTATATCGTTGAAGCCAAAATCCGTGAAGGAAATCTCAACTTCAGCGCCAGAATTCCGGACTCGTGGAAGGGAATCACTTCTACCACCACAACAAAAGTTTCAGGCGGCCTCAACATTCCTGAAAATGAGATGACCGACGACCGCCCTTCGGGAAACTACCTTTTGAGCAAATATTCAGACCTTGCGGGAAAACCACTAAAAAAAGACGACATTGAGATCAGCATCGGCATGAAATTCTCCTTCAACAATGCTACCTTGTATTTTGACAAGTCAAATTCCGCAATGATGCAGGGAAAATGTTCCATAAAGTCACTTGGTGATGTTGTCGCAGACATTGACTCCCTCATTCCGCCGGAAGACCTGACCTATGACTTCAGGGACAACCTTGGCGAAACATCCGAATACATAAGCAGAATATGGATCAACAATCTCGTAGCAAAGGGAACCTTCTCTGACAACTTCGACGAGACGAATTTCATCGCAAACACAACGATTTCCTCAAACTTTTTCAAGATTGCCGGCAACAAATCACAGGCAAAACTTTCCGACAGTGCACCACAGCTCAACCAGAAACTCATAGATACGGAAACCGAAATCGATTTTACGGCAAGTCCGGAAATTGACTTCAAGGTCGCCATTGATCTTACCGGAGATGACCCGGAAAACGCCAAATACATCAGGTTTGGCAACATTGACTTCAACAAGGAATACAGGTTTGAGGCTTCTTTTGACATCGACTTTGACATGATCAAGGCGGAACTCAACGCTTCCGGTGTCGAGACAAACGGTTCCGTAGAAACGGGATTGAATATTTCCGAGATGATCGGAAACATCTGCGACGACCAGGGTGACATGAAAAAGGAACTGGAAAAGCTTGAGCTTGCAGAAGACGCCGTAAGAGCCTACATCTTCATCTCAAAGCCGGAAACAGGCAACGATGCGGATCCGCTTTCCGCCCTCACTCTCAGCGGAAGGATTTTCTGCGACTATACGGTCGGAGAATCACCTGAGTCGACCTATTTCATCGGATCCAAGGATGCGACAGAAGAAATACCGTTCAAAAAAGCGGTAGATTTTGACAAGTTAAGAGATGAAAAGAAGGCCCTGAGAATCCCGGTAAGCACCATGCAGGACTACAGTTCCGCTGAAAACGGAGAATTTGCCCGCATAATCAATTCCCGCCCGGACGCACTGAACCTGGGATACACCATCCAGCTTGGCGGTGGAAAGATCATACTCTACCAGCAGGACATCGAAGCCTTCAAGTCCGGATCTTCCGCCGAAATAATGATCCAGGCTGCCATCGCGGTTCCTTTCAAGTTCCGTGTAAAGGACGGGGAATCCGTGAAGATCGACGTGAAATCCATCATCAATGACGATGATGACCCTGAGGCAGCAGAAAAGGACCTCTTCAAGCGTGACGGTGTGGATGACTGGGATGACCACAAGGATGTTGCGGAATGCATCGAATCCCTTAAGATCATCCTCAATGTCGCAGGACTTTCCGGCAATACAACCGTTCCGACTCTTACAATACGCAAGGAATGGGACAACGGCCAGACGGTCAAGAAATCCTCAGGCCTTAAAAACGGATCTTCGGACCTGGAATTCACAAGAGACGACACGAAATCTGTAATGGATAACTATCCGTTCAATCCTGAAATTCTCCTTACCGTGGATTCAGGTACAATTTCCCTTCCAAGAAATCTTGAGGCAGACATAAGAGTCCACATCAAGACAGACGGAACCGTAAAACTCTGGGACAAGGAGGACTAAAATGAAGAGCATAAGAAAATTACTGCCAGCATTCATAGCCGCATCTTTCATTTTCTCCGCCCATGCGGAACTCCATAAGCCGCACAGATACTTTGAAATCTCCCAGGACGTGACTTTCAGCGCTTCAAACAACTATGTAGCCCTTTCGGATGTACTGAAAAAGGATGTTGTCTTCGATCTTTCAACAATCACAAAGAAAATCCCAAAAAGCGGTTTCAACATCAACTTCAATTTCACGGAAATGACCGACATAAGGCTGAATTTTGACGAAATATTCAGAATCGACTTCTTTGCCGGAACAGAGGGCTATGTCGATTTCACGCTGGACAAGAGGTTTTTTGAATTCATTTCTGGTTTTGACGGAAGAAAAACATACAATATCGGAGCACACGCAGGAGCAGAAGCCTACGCGGTTGCCGGGATTCAGATGCAGACCTTCTCCATCATAGAAGATTTCGGATTCACGCTGAAACCTTCCATATTCGTCCCCGTATTCTACTGTCCTGAGATCAAGGCGAAGGCGACTTACAAGGAAGAAAACAACAAAGTCAACGTTTCCATGGACGGAAAGGCAAAACTCTACACCCTCGTGCCTGGAGACAGACTTTTCGAGGACCATGAAGTCACTGAACCTGAAAACATCATGAATTCCGCCGGATTTACCCTTGAACTGGGAGTTGAGAAGAACATATTCTACGGACTTGATGTAGGCGCATACACGCAGATTCCGGTTGTTCCGGGAAAACTGGACTACTGCACGGAAATGGGCTTCACCGGAAAAGGATACATAAGCAACATTCTCGGGAAAAAAGACGACGGCGAGGACCTGTCGGACTGGGATTATGACAAAAAAGACAATGTCTACACAAAAGATTCCATCAGACTGCACCGTCCTTTCAAACTCGGAGCAGAGGCAGCCTGGAGACCCTTTGGTTCCTGGCTCACCTTCAGGCCTGAGCTTGCCTTTGTGGTCCGCTCGCCTTTCAGCCAGTACGCAAATGTAGGCCTCGAATATTCCCTTGGTGCAGAATTCACCGCATGGAACATCGTCGGCCTCAGTCTGTGCTCAAACTATAGAAACAACGTCTTCTCCCAGCAGATGGGACTGATGTTCAACTTCCGGGTGCTTGAGATTGATCTGGCCGTCGCAACAACCAGTTCCGACTTCCTTTACAGTTTCACAAGCACCGGAGCCACAGTCTATGCCGGCATAAAGATAGGATTCTAACGGTCTCTTAGAGGCCTGCGCGAATTGAAAGACATCCGCTGAGGAATTTCTTGTCGTTGAGGTGTGTCATGTCTGCCATGACACTGCCTGTAAGCTGGAGAACGAAGAAGTCAAATCCAACGCCGCCAAAAAGCTGTGTCTGGATGTTGCCAAAATCGAATCCGTCAGAAGACCATGAACCGGAATCACCGCCTGCAACTGAAATTGACCAGTCCCAGTCAAGGGATGAAGTCGATGTCATGAGCCTCAGACCGGCAAATGGTGTCACAAATACGAATTTCTTTGAAATCTGGGCTGTTGCATAAAGGCTGTGGGATGAAAAATCAAACTTTGTCTTCACATTCTTTGAGTCATAGCTGAAATTCACGCCGTTATAAAGGTAGCCAAATCCAACAGAAACACATGGAAGAACCAGATCCCTTTCGAGAATGGCGTATCTGATGTCAGCTCCAAAAGTGGTGAATCCAAAAGAAACATCCTTGAAGCCGATGTCAGGAGTTTTGAGGAACATAAAGCCAACATCAAAAGGAAGAACTACACCTCCAAGACGGAAATCTACGGCTGCAGAAGGAAGGAACATCTGGTTGCCTACACCGTCCGCGCTTACTCCAAGCTCTGAAAGAACGTCAGCAATTCCGGATGTGTCGACACGGACTGCCGAAATGTCAATTCCGCCTGCAAAATGTGGAATCGCAGTAGGGAAAATCTTGCCGATATGGGCATCAGCATAGATGTTCTGCATACCCGTGAGCTGTGGAAGCGAAAGTGCAAATTCCTTTCCTACGTAGTTATATGCATCTCCGATAACTTTTTTGTTCTGACCAAATGCGGAAAATGCCAGGAGCATTGAAGCAAGGCAAACCGCTGTTTTTTTAAAATTGATTTTCATAGATACCTCTCTATAAGATAGAAAATAGCAAAATTTTCAAACTCATGCAATTAGTCCCATGAAGCAAGACGGAACTAAAACAGCGTCAATTGCTTAAACTGTCTAAAATTATAGACATCATAAGACTTTTTCGAGAAAAAAATCATTGGTGCTCCAAAAAAAGCAAAGAAAGTTGATCTTCCTGCCCTATATTTCTTTGAATAACAATTAGTTATTTTACGGAATTACAGCTCCAGTCTGCGGGCCCTATATTTTTCAACCAGGGAATCGGCCGTATCAACACAGGCCGTGCATGGAGTTTTGTTTTCTGCCTTGATCGCACGGCAGGTTTCCGCACCACATGCGGCTGCAAATTCCGCCCTGATCTCATCGGCATGATCCGGGACTGCCTGCATTGCCGCAAACAACGCACCGCACAATCCTTCCGGAGCCCTGCCTCCTACATAGGGAGCATATTCACCTACAATGTCTGCGCTGTCATACAGGTCCTTCCACCTGTTTGCCACCGCCTGGGCGCAGTTATGTCCGTAGGCGGGATTTCTAAATGTATCTGTCGCTTTCATATACAAATTCCCGTGAAGCAAAAATGCCTAAAATTTGATTTCCTTAGGAGCTTCAGTGAAACTTGAGAAAGTTGCCGTCGCATTCTTAAAGTACAAGACTTCCGTATTGTCATCTTCGGCAGAATACATGGCCTTCAGAGATGGATATTTATCAAGCATATCCTTCTTTGGCTCGATTCTATCATCTCTAACCAGTTCTCCTGAAAGACGAAGCCATTTCTGACCGTCAAAGCAGCTCAGTTCCACTTTAGGATTAGCCTGAATCTGTTTTGAAACATTTTTTGATTTTCCGGTCTGAATATAAAGTCTGCCTTCAAAAATGTTGATCGTTCCGAATGGACGGACACGAGGCTGCCCGTTCTCTACAGTTGCAAGATAATAGGTTCCGCAAGATTTGATAAAGTCATGTACTGTCTGCATTTAATTACTCCTTTGACCCATTCATTATAGCACACAAATAAAGAAATTAATCCAGATTCAGCTCACTCTTTGCGAATAGAACAGCTTTTCCACAGATAACCACCCGATTGCCCTTCACTGAACAATGCAGTTCGCCTGTCCTTTCAGAAGCCTGAAACGCATGTATCTCAGTTTTTTCAAGTCTCTCAGCCCAGTAAGGAGCTATCATGCAGTGGGTGGAACCGGTCACAGGATCTTCATACAATCCGATGTCAGGAGCAAAAACCCTTGATACGCAGTCATAGCCTCCGGAACCTTTAGCCGTAACACCTACACACAGACCACCAATTTTAAGCAAGTCTTCCCTGCCTGGATTCATCTCACGGATTTTCTTTTCATCATCAAAAACACACAGGACATCCCTGTCCATATATGCTTCCATAGGACGGCTTCCGAATGTCTTCTCCATTTGTTCCGTTACATCAATTCTGTTCAAACTGAATTTCGGAAAATCCATGCAGATGCTATCTCCTTTTCTCGTTACGATGAAATCTCCCTTGAAACGCGTATGGAAGACGATTTGTTCCGCCTGGTTCTCATAATAGTTTAAGACGACAAAGGAAGTTCCCAGGGTTGCATGTCCGCAAAAGTCGATTTCTGACGCCGGGGTAAACCACCTGAGATCGTAAGTTCCGTCCGGGTTCCGCTTTGTAAAGGCTGTCTCGGAAAAGTTGTTTTCCTTTGCAATGCTGAGCATCAAAGAATCCGCCGGCCATTTTTCAACTACACAAACCGCTGCTTGATTTCCTCCAAACAACCTGTCCGTAAAAGCATCAACTATATACTGGACCATTTTACTCATTCCCCGAGGCAATCCATGTCTGGTCATCTCCGTGGAAATAAATCAGTTCGGGAATATTCTTTCCGCAGC
>CALELJ010000050.1 GCA_937902445.1 uncultured Treponema sp.
ATACACCAGGTGTTGAACAACGTGTTTTTGCAATCCAAGGATATACCTTCTTTCCAGGAAGATGTCCACCTTCACCAGGCTTTGCTCCCTGTGCCATCTTGATCTGAATTTCCTTTGCGCTCAAAAGATATTCTTCTGTAACACCAAAGCGTCCTGAAGCAACCTGCTTGATTGCAGAGTTCTTTTCTGTTCCAAGGCGTTCTGGCTTTTCTCCACCTTCACCTGAGTTTGATTTTCCGTGGAGATGATTCATTGCAAGAGCCATGCATTCATGTGCTTCCTGAGAAATTGAACCGTAAGACATTGCGCCTGTCTTGAATCTCTTTACGATTTCCTCAACGCTTTCTACATCATCAAGCGGAATTTCCTTTGCGTTTTCAAAGGCAAACTTGAGCATAGCGCGGAGAGTATGTGGATGTGCATTGTCATCAACAAGTGAAGTATATTCCTTGAACTTTTCGTAGCTTCCAGTCTTTGTTGCTTCCTGAAGGCTGATGATGATTTCAGGGCTGTAAAGATGATCTTCACAAGTTGGACCACGACGGAACTTATGCACGCCGACAGAATCAAGGTGAGTATTGACTGTAAGTCCAAGCGGATCAAATGCCTTGTTGTGGTGGAAGTTTACGTCTTCCGCAATTTCCTTAAGGCCGATACCGCCAACGCGTGAAACTGTATTTGTAAAGTAGATGTCGATCACATCCTTTGCAATACCGACTGCCTCAAAAATCTGTGCAGACTGGTAAGACTGGATTGTGCTGATACCCATCTTTGCGGCGATCTTTACGATGCCACCGATGATACCCTTGTTGTAGTCATCGATTGCTGTGTGGTAATCCTTGTCCAGAAGCTTCTGGTCGATGAGCTCGGCGATTGCTTCGTGTGCAAGATAAGGGTTGATTGCGCGTGCACCGTAGCCCAAAAGCATTGCACTCTGGTGAACGTTGCGTACTTCCGCAGACTCAAGGATGATTGAGATTGCAGTGCGCTTTCTTGTGCGGATGAGGTACTGTTCAACTGCGGATACGGCAAGCAAAGACGGAATTGCAACATGGTTCGCATCAACTCCGCGGTCGCTCAAAACGATGATGTTGCTTCCGTTCCTGTATTCGCGTTCAATTGAAACGAACACGTTGTCCAATGCATCCTTAAGGGAAGTATTCTTGTAATAAAGAAGTGAAACGACAGAAGTCTTAAGGCCCGGAAGATTCAAAGCCTTGATCTTCATCATGTCTGTTCCCGTAAGAATCGGATTGTTGATTTCAAGAACAGTACAGTTTGCAGACTTTGGTTCAAGAAGGTTTCCGTCGCTACCAACATAAACTGTTGTGTCTGTAACGATCTTTTCGCGGAGGCTGTCGATAGGAGGGTTTGTAACCTGTGCGAAAAGCTGCTTGAAGTAGCTGAACAAAGCAGGATGCTTGTCGCTCATGACTGCAAGCGGAGTATCAACACCCATTGCACCGGTAGGTTCAACACCGTTCTGTGCAAGCGGAAGGATCATTTCGTTTACATCTTCATAGTTCCAGCCGAAAGCACGGTACATGATGTCGCGTTCTTCCTGTGTGTAGACCGGAATCTTTTTGTTAGGAATCTTAAGGTCTCCAAGGTGCTTCAGATTCATGCTGAGCCATTCACCGTATGGATAGAGATCTGTGTATTCCTTCTTTGCATCAAAGTCGCTGATGAGTTTCTTCTGCTTTGTATCAACAAGAAGAAT
>CALELJ010000051.1 GCA_937902445.1 uncultured Treponema sp.
GAAAAACTGAACATCAAGCTCCATACCGTGGAAAACTACATCAGCAAGATTTATGACAAAACCGGAACGAACAGCAAAAAAGGTTTAATCGAACTGCTTCTGTAAAACAATGCACTTTGAAAGAAGCCTATATACACCGAATGCCGCAAAAACCGTAATGAGCCTGTCCAGAATGTTTACAGGAATGCGGAGAAGAATTGCATCCAGCAAAGGAAACTTCAATTTTCCTTCAAAAAGCACTGCCAGAAATTCCGTCTGGAAAGTATATTCTGAACCATCGCCGTTTACATAAGCACAGATGCGGCTTATGATTCCGCCTGAAATGCTCATGACAAGACACATGACCAGTGAAAGGCCAAGCAATTTTACAATGGTAAGAATTACGGAATCTTCATTTTTCATCACCCGAGTTTTATAGAGCCAGGCAGTTACGCAGCCAATGAAAGCGCTCAACATATAAAGCTGATAGATTACAAAACTGTGGCTGATGATAATGTCAAACAGATGGTAGGCAATTACAGAAAGAATTCCCCACAAAGGATTTGCATAAAAGGAGATGGCAAAGCAAAAAATGGTATCGCAAAAAAGCGGAATCTTGAGAACGTAAACCACAAGATCACACATGTAGTAGTCCATGATTCCAAAAGCAAGTGAAAGTCCCAGCAACAGAAAGCGAAGTTTGAATGAGTGATTCATGCAAATAATTATAAAACAAAAAAATTGAATTTCGTGTATAATCCTTTTGTGGACAAAAATAAATTTTCTGTTCTTATGTTTCTTTTGCTTCTCGCTTTCGCAAAGCTTTTTGCACATGATGAAAGTTCATTGTTTCAAAAAATCTACAGATGCCAGATAGCGGATGTCTGGAACAAATATGAAATTGAAGAAGATGTTGAATCCAAAAAGCTGATAGTCGAAGAATTGAAACAGAAGATAAACGACCACAACATCGTTACTCCGGTTACCCAGCTCAGGGAACAGCAAAAAGAAATAATCAACCAATTGATTGCCGTTACAAACAGTCTGCAGGAAGAAATAAGCAAGCCTGATTCAGATCCAAAGAAGCTGCAGCTCCTGGAACATCAATTGCAGGCCCACATTTTTTCATATCTGGAATTTGAAAAGACCATCAGCGATTTTAAAAGCGAGCAGTTTTGGAAAATCTCAAAAACAATTCTTGTCATTCTTGTCCTGTTCATTTTTTCAACAATTTACCTGACCTTCAATTACAACAATGCAAAGCAGAGGGCCAGGCGACAGAAGGATTTCAATAACAAGATAATCCAGGTTCAGGAAGAAGAACGGGAACGTCTGAGCCGGGAACTGCACGACACCGTCACTCAGGATATAAGGACATCGCTTCTGTTCGTCAGAAATCTTAAAGACAGGCAGGGATGTGCCCAGCCGGAAGAAAGGGAACTGATAGAAAAAATCGAAAACCTTGAAACGCAAAACCTGATAAACATAAGGAACATCATACAGAACCTTACTCCGCCAGAAATCGAAAACGCAAACCTTAACACGCTTCTTGCCGAATTCTGCGGCAACATTTCCGCAATGGCAAAAATCAAGTGTACTTTTTTCGCGGAAAGCAATCTGAAGCCAGACTGCTTCAACACTTTCCAAAAACTGAACATATTCAGAATAATTCAGGAAGCGGTTACGAATGCGGTAAAACACGCCAATGCTTCAGAAATCAATATTCTTGTACGCAAGAAAACCGAGGATGCATCGACCTTCATTTTCTTCATAAGCGATGACGGTCATGGTTTCAATGCCCAGGGACATAATGCCGACTCTAAAGAAGACATTCTATCCCAAAGCACCCACCTGGGGCTCAAGGGCATGCAAACCCGCGCCCAGCTGATCGATGCAAAGCTTGAAATCTACAGCGATGAAGACTGTGGCACCGAAGTAAGGCTAGAAGCTCATTGCTAGTTATGCTTATAAAAATCATTCACCTGCCAAGGCAAGAACAGGATCAAGTTTTGCAGCCCTCATGGCCGGACTCAAACCAAAGACGATTCCGACAAAAACACTGAAGACAAAACTGACAAGGCATGCAGAGGGACTGACAACAAAGGTCTGGCCTTTTACAAATTCCACGGCAAGGCTAATCGCGACTCCAGAAAGCATTCCAAGGATACCGCCGATGATTGTGATCGATGCAGACTCAACAAGGAACTGCTGTCTTATATCCGACGGGCTTGCCCCCAGAGCTTTTCTGATTCCGATTTCCTGGCGGCGTTCCGTGACCGTGACTATCATGATGTTCATGATTCCGATACCGCCAACAAGAAGCGAAATGGCGGCAATGGAACTGAGCATGACGCTCATGGTTCTTGTGATTTCATTCATCTGTTCAAGCATTGTCTGCATGCTTGTGATTCTCACGGAATACTGGGAACCGGTCAAACTCTGGCAGTAGTCAGTCAAATCCGCAGCAAGAGCCGATGCTTTTTCAGGACTTACAGCCTGAACCATTACGGTGGACGCCTCGGGATTTGGAGTGATTTTCTTTTCGTAAAATCCCCTTGGAATGTATGCGGCGTTGGCTGTCTGTTCCATTCCGGAATTCTGTTCCCTGAGGATACCTATGATCTCAAAGCTGAAAGTTATATTGCTTGCCGTAACCAGGACATACTTGCCAAGGGCATCTCCGTTGGGAAAAAGGTTTGTCGCAAGTTCGCTGCCAAGAATGATTTTCTGCAGCCCGTAAAAATCTTCCGTAACCGTAAAAAATCTTCCGCCTTTTTCAAGCTCAAGTCCGTACATTTCAAGATAGCCGTACTCAACCGCATTGCATATAGAACTTGAACTTGTCTCACCATAGGTCAAGGTTCCGCTGAGATTGTTCTTATACCAGATTTTTTTTATGTTCCTTACGCCGTCAAAGAGAAGTTCCCTGAATGACTCATTGAATTTAACAGTCGCAGAACTTGAACCACGACGGCTCATGAATCCGCCTGAAACCTGAACCACATCAAGTCCGGCACTTCCAAAAGTATTTTTTACTTCCTGCGTGGAAGAGGCACCCATTGAAGTAATGACAATTACGCTTGCAACACCAATGATGACTCCAAGAAGAGAAAGAAAAGTTCTTGTCTTCTGCCGGCGGAAATTCTGAAGGGCGTTGAAAAAATCTTCAATCATGATGCACCTCCAGCATTATTGTCGCTGAATGGCATGACCGGAACCTGCTGAAGGTCCGATTGTATGTTTCCGTCAAAGATTCTAATGCAGCGGTTTGTGCTTGCCCCGATTCCGGGATCATGGGTAACTATTACGATTGTCGTTCCGTTTTCATTTATCCTGCGGAACAGTTTCAAAACTGAAAGTCCCGTCCTGCTGTCCAGGGCACCGGTCGGTTCATCCGCCAGCATGATCTGTGGCCTTGTAACAATGGCGCGGGCAATGGCAACCCTCTGTTTCTGTCCTCCGGAAAGCTCGTTTGGCCTGTGGGTCAGCCTGTCGCCCATCTCAACCTGTTCAAGGGCTTCCTTTGCAAGCAGTGCCCTCTGGTGTTTTGGAATTCCCTGATATCTAAGCGGAAGCATTACGTTTTCAAGAATGGTCATGCCGGGAAGAAGGTGGTACTGCTGGAACACAAAACCAATCGTCCTGTTGCGCAAAAGTGCAAGTTCCTTTTCCGTCATCTGTGCAGTTTGTTTTCCACCGATTTCAACAATTCCATCCGTCGGACGGTCAAGGCATCCAATCATGTTCATACATGTAGATTTTCCGGAACCGGAAGGGCCCATGATGGAAACAAACTCTCCCTGCCTTATGCAGAAATTTATTCCCCTAAGGGCATCCACCCTGGTATCTCCCATTTCATAGACCTTGGTCACGTTTTCCATCCGGATTACAACATCATCCATAAGCACATCCGGTTATCTGCGTGGTGCACCGGCACCCATGGGAGCGCCCATGACAGGCATTCCATTTCTTCCACGGTTAGTACCGCTTGCCTTTGCGACACTCTGAGCCTTGAGCATGTCACCTGCCTTGATTTTTCCGTCTACAATACGAACATAACCTTTTGCATAGGGCTGCACCTTCACATCGATCTTTTCTTTTGTGGAAGCAAGCTGAACAAAAGTCTTTTTGTCGGAACGCCCTACCGCATAGGTTGAGACAATAAGATAGTCAACAGGATCCGTAACCTGGATTTTTCCGGTAAACGAATAGTTTGGAAGAATCTGTTCTGGATAATCGTCAATCCGGATTGTTGCCTTTACAACAGTCGCACCACGGCTTGTAACCTCACCGATTGCAGGCCAGCTTACAACATATCCTTCGACTGCGGATTTCTTATAGGCAGGAAATGAGAACACAACTTTCTGCCCCGCCTTAAGGTTTGAAACGTCGGTCTCGGCAATCTCAACTTCGGCCTCAAGATAATCTACATTGACCAAAGTTCCGACACTGTCCTTCGCTTCCATGTAGTCACCAACGGCAACTTTCAGGTCGGCTATAATTCCGTCAAAAGTGGCGATTACCTTGCGGTTCTCGACTTTCTGCAAAACTGAAATTCTTTTTGTCTGCAGAAGTTCCAGTTCTTTTTTTGACCCCGTAATCTTTGCGGACATGATCTCGTTATCAAGCTGCGCAAGGTTGTACTGCTGTTCCGTATCGTCAAGCTGAATGATGATGTCGCCTTTTTTTACCCTGTCACCCTTTGAGACAAAGACGCCAAGAACGGTTCCATCACTCAGGGCCTGCAAGGTCTGTTCTTCCGCGGCGCTGATAGTTCCAGCTATTTCAATCACATTTTCATAGGTTTCAGACCGAACCTGGTAGACGGCAGTGCCTGTTTTTTTTGAGACAATGATTTTCCGCGCAACAACAAGTCCTGCTGAAACAAGCAGAATGGCGGCACCACAAAAAATTGAAATCCTGTTCCGTCTTGAAAACTTTTTCATACTCAATCCTGAATCTCTCCGTCCCTGCAGAAAAGAAGTTTTGTCTCATTGTTATAGATTATGAGATTTATGTCATCAAGCAGAAGTTTGATTCTGTAAGATTCCTTGTTTGCAAAGGCATTCAGATATTCGCTCTCCGTGATGATTCCGGCTTTAAGATAACGGCTCATGTCATCAGCCAGCGTCACATACATATCAAAGGTCTCAGCATTGGTTTTCCTGGACCACCGTATGTCTTCAAGCGCAGTCTTGCGGTCAACAATGGCAGTGTCATAATCTTCCTCCGCAGAAAGTATTGAAAGAAGTTCCTGCTCGACTTCAATTTCATTTTTCCGGTTTCTGATACCAGCCGTCCTGAATTTGTTCAGGTCAATTGAAGCACTGAAAGTATAGATCGTGTTGTGGTTGTCCCCAGTGACGGGAAGATTTACTCCGGCTCCAATTCCAAGTCCCTGCAGGTTTGTTGAAGCACCCACATTCAATGTATCTTCATTTTCGTTGGTCGAAGATTTTGCCTTTGAATTGGAAAAAGTATATCCGGCATTTGCAGACAAAGTAAAATCTTTCTGTGCCTTGCGCCTCAACTCGGCGACCGTCAACGCATAGCTGGCTTCCTCGATTTTTGTGTAATCTGATTTAGGAAAATCAAGAATATCTACGGCTTCCACAGACGGAACTTCCTTTGGCAGGAATTCGTAAGGTCTGGTTCCCTTAACAAACTCAACGCTGCATTTTGTCGCGAAGACTGCGCAGTCGTGGTCAAGTTCGCGTATTTTTGTTTCAACTTCATGTCTGTCCGACAGAACCCTCATCTCCGACTGCCGGTATTTTGCACTTGTTTTTGAAAAACCCTTTGCCTTTATTTCTTCAAAGGAAATCGTATCGTCATACAGATCCTTCTGTTTTGAAATGATATCTACCGCGGAATTATAAAGGGTCTTCAGCTGGCCATAGTATTCTTTTTCCGCTTCAAGGGCACGGTTCTGAAGTTTTCGTTTTGCAAGAAGAAGGTTTCGTTCTGCAGTCATGATCGTGATCTTCCGGTTTATGGAATCACCGCTGATTATGTCGGCGGAAAGGTTCAGCGCAGTATCCTTCACAGTGTTCTCCCCGGAACCAGGCTGAACGTCTGAAGATGCGGACAATGTAAGGTTTGATGCCTGCGGAACTTTTACAGTCGCAGAAGGTTTAAATGTTGTTTTTACAACATCCCCGTTGAACTGTATGTATGCGGCTCCCGTTGAAAGCTGAAGGTTAATGCCGTTGTCGATGACAGTTTCCTTTGTTGAAAGTCCGACCTTCGCAACCTCAAGGGCAAGTCGCTGCAGCTCAAGATCATTGGAAAGAAAACCCTCCAGTGAAGGCTGCGCAAAAAGCATTGAGGAAACCAGAATCGTAAACAGAACTGAACATGACTTTTTCATTTTTGTATTTCATTAGTAAATAACAAAACAGTTTTTTTGTAACCACTTTAAGATACTAATTTTACGTTATAATTTTCAATGTTTCAGTCCTCCAACATCATCGTAAAAATCAAGGCTCCCTGAGTGGTCCCTGAGCCTGCCGAAGGGCATCGTCGAAGGGTCCGCCATCTGACAAAACAACTGCAGGATACTTCGACAAGCTCAGCAGTCCTGCGCACCTCCTAGGATCCCTGAGCG
>CALELJ010000052.1 GCA_937902445.1 uncultured Treponema sp.
CAGGCTGAGAGAGTCCACAAGGGATGCGTATTTTTCGTTCTGGATCGAAAGGCTTCTGTACATTACCGCCAGGTTGTCAAAGTAAGGAGCTGAGTAGTATGAGCGCTTGTTTCCTTTTTTGAATGACTCCGGAACAGAATCGATGGCCTGGTTGTATTTTCCCTGGGCTGAAAGTTCGGCAACGTAGGCGGTGATGTCCATTTCTGAGAGGGTATCAGCCTTTGCCGATCTGAGTGTTTCCTGGACTTTTGTGACCAGTGCTGCCCTGAGACGGTCTGAAAGGCGCTCGAATGAAGATTCAGTAGTTCCCTCAAAGCCGGCTACCTGATCAAATGTAAAGTGTTTTACTGCTTCGTAAGGCTGGAATTTGGCAATGCTGTCCCCCGCCGTGAACTGAATCCTTGAGTCCTCAAGGCTGTGGGCTGTGAAAGTGAATTCCTCGTTCTTTGAAGTGAGCATGTATGAGGATGGTGAAACCCTGTCGGTGACGTACTGCTGGGAGATTTTGTAAGGCAGTGAGATGTATTCGTATCCTTCAGGTATTTTTGCGCTGATTGAGAATTCCGTCGTTTCGCTTTCCTCTGGGAGAACATGGAACTCAACCTGTCCACCCTGTTCAAATTCGAAGCTTACTGAACTTGTCCCATACTCGGTGTAGGAGGCAAGCTGGAGGTCTGTGGATGTTCCGTCTGCCTTGAATGCGCGCACCGGATTTTTATCGTCTGCGTTGAAATTAAGGCCGCGGAAAGAAACGCTGATCCTGTTCTTCAGTTTTGTTTCATTGGTATCCATCTGGGTCTGGGCCAGAGAAAAGCTCATTCCATTGAATGATTTGGAAATTACAGATTCAGTCTTAAATTGAATGACAAAAATGCCGACAATGACTATGGTGTAGAGGACTGTCAGTCCCAGAAACTTTCTTAACGGATGTTTGTGCATATTCCAAAAGTTTATATTTTATAGACTTAAAATTCAATATAAGTGGTGTATTATGAAAAAATCGTCAAACAGTACTATTACTGAAGTTCTTTTTGCTTTTGTGCTTGTATGTGTTGTGTCAATCATTTTCAGCATCGGGCTTTCTTCCTGTGCTACATCTGAGGTGGCTTCAGCTCCGGTTGCGGAAAAAAAGGAAGAAGCTCCCAGGAAGACTGTGAAGAAGGAATACACAAAGGTGGATTTTGTAGAGGACCTGCAGCGTACCCTTGAATCTGATGGTCCTGATGCCGCCCTTGAATTCTTTGACAGGAAAATTCCTGCCAAGGTAGCCGATGATTTTGATCTTCTTTTTCTCAAGGCCGCAATCAATGTAAGTGCAAACAGGCTTGATGATGCCCAGGCGATGTGCGATGCCCTTTCCGCAAGGGATCCTGACAACCAGGATGTTGTTTCCCTTGCTGCCGCAATCGCAAAGATGCGCGGTGACAATGCGCAGAAGACAAAGCACATAAAGCAGCTTCTTGCAAAGGATCCAAACAATCCGACTGCAAACGTTGAACTTGGTACTGATGCGTTCCTCAAGAAAAACTATAAACAGGCAAAGATCTACTATCAGAAAGCCTTGAGCCGTGAAGCAAAGAACGAGGATGCACTTCTTGGTCTTGGTCAGTGCGAATACTATCTTGAGCGTGATGATGAGTCTAAGGCTGCCTTCAAGAAACTTATCGAAGTCGATCCGTACAATATTGACGGTTATCTCTATCTTGGAAAGATCGCCTACGCAAATGATGAATACAAGATTGCCTCGGACTATGCAAAGAAAGCCCTGGACATTGCTCCTGACAGCTATGAATGCAACATGGACTGGGGAATGTACGAGCGCTATCTTGGTCACTACAAGAATGCCCAGGATGCATGGACAAAGGCCATCAGCATCGAACCTGATTACTTTCTTGCCTATGCCTACCGCGCAGGCCTTTACGACGAGCAGGATGATGCCGACAACGCATTGAACGACTACCTGATGGTGGTAAAACTGAATCCTCAGTATTATTATGCCTATGAAAGCATCGGTGTTCTTGCTCTCCACAAGCAGAACTGGTCTATGGCAAGGGAAGCCTTCATGAAGTGCTATGAAAAGAACAAGACAAATGTTTCATATCCGCTCATGATCACTTACTGCTATTATATGGAAAAGAAAGATACTGACGGAAAGAAGTTCAGCGACCAGGTTTTGAGAAAGATGGACAGGAGTTCCATTGAATACACCATGCTCAGGGTTTTCCACGACAAGAAGGGTGAAAGTCCGTTGAGACAGAGGGTAAGCAACATGTCCAACAGAAACCAGCAGGGCAAGATGTATTACTACCTTGGTCTTTTCTATGACATGTTTGGGGCAGATGATGCCGCAAAGGAATACTATGCAAAGGTTGTTTCCATGAATTGTCCTATGTTCTTTGAATATCGCCTTGCAGAGTGGAGAGTAAAGGAAAGCTCAAACTAAAGGAAAGCTAGCGATGGAAAAACAGACACAGATAAAGCTTGAGCTTGATGACAGGGAGATAATCCTTGTTGGTACGGCTCATGTATCAAAAGAAAGCATAGCGGAAGTTGAGCGCGCCATAGAGGAGCAGAATCCTGACACTGTGGCCGTTGAGCTTGACGAGCTCCGTCTTGGAAAAATGGAGAATCCTGATGAATGGAAGAACATGGACATCATCAAGATCCTCAAGAAAAAGCAGGGGTTTCTTCTTCTTGCAAACATAATTCTTGCTTCCTACCAGAAAAAGATGGGAGTTGATACGGGTGTGACTCCTGGAGAAGAAATGGTCGCTGCCATCAACAAGGCAAAGTCACTTGGTCTGCCACAGGTGATGGTGGACCGTCCCATTTCAGTTACTTTAAGGCGCGCATGGGCCAAGAATTCTCCGGCCGGAAAAATGAAACTTCTGTCGATTCTTTTTTCTAGCGCTTTCGTGAAGGAAAATGTTCCTGCAAGTGAAATAGAGAATCTCAAGAAGTCAAGCGAGATGGACCAGATGATGGGAGACCTTGCATCGTATCTTCCTGTTGTAAAGGAAGTCCTCATTGATGAGCGCGACCAGTACCTTGCGACAAAGATCTGGGCCTGTGAAGGAAAAAGAATTCTCGTGGTTCTTGGTGCGGGACATCTTCTTGGCGTAAAAAAATGTCTTGAAAACATTGCGGCGGAAAAAGAATCCTATGATGTTGAAAGTCTTGAAACAGTTCCGTCGGCATCAGTCAAATCAAAGATTGTGGCGTGGTCTATTCCGGCCCTGATCATAGCAATGATTGCCGTTGCCTTCTATTTTGGCGGCAAGGAAAAGGGTGCCCAGGTTTTAAGTTCATGGGGACTTTGGAACGGAATACTTGCGGGCATCGGTGCTTTGGCCGGTGGAGCCCACATCGTGACGATTCTTGTTTCCATGGTTGGTGCTCCAATTACTTCCCTTTGTCCGCTTGTCGGCATTGGATTCCTTGCTGCCTTTGTCCAGGCTCTGATAAAAAAGCCGAAGGTCGAGGACATGGAAAGACTTCAGGATGATTCGTCTTCAGTTAAAGGTTTTTACAGGAACAGAATTCTGCGCATTCTTTTGATTTTCTTTTTCTCGTCAATCGGAAGCAGCATCGGAACTTTTGCAGGTGGTGCAAGTATAATTGCAATCATCTCGAATCTTACAAGCGAAATTGCAAAAAGCCTCGGTCTCTAGGATCTGGGTGCGTCATACTGGCATAATCTACGGAACATAAAATGGAAGATCTGAAACCTGCACTTTATCTCATTCCAAATACTCTTGGCGATACGGCTTATGAAAGGTCTTTGCCTCAATACAATCGTCAGGTCCTGCGTGGAATAAAACATTTCATAGTTGAAAGCCGTCGTGAGGCCATCCGCTTCATCAAGCTTGCCGACAGTGAGATCGACATTGATTCCCTTTCATTTACGGAACTGAACGAGCATACTGATTTGAAAACCATAGGCAGGATTCTTGATCCTCTTGAAAAGCAGAAACTTCCTATGGGTGTGATTTCCGATGCCGGTTGTCCGGCAGTTGCTGATCCTGGAGCTGCGGCAGTTGAAATGGCGCAGAAAAAAAATCTATGCGTCGTTCCTCTTGCGGGGCCTTCATCCATGATCATGGCGGTAATGGCAAGCGGATTCAACGGCCAGAGTTTTTCATTCAACGGATATCTTCCTGCAAAACCAAGTGAACGTGCGGCAAAACTCCATCAGCTGGAAAGCCGTGCGTACAAGGAAGACCAGACTCAGCTTTTTATCGAGGCTCCCTATCGCAACCTTAAGATGCTTGAGACCATCACAAAAACTTTGCGCAAGGAAACCCGTGTCTGTATCGCAGCAGGCATGACAACAAAGGATGAATACATCAGGACCCTTACTGTCGAGCAGTGGAAAAAAGCCGGTGAGATTCCGATTCAGAAAGTACCTGCGATTTTTTTAATCTACAAATAGAGGGCTCAAGGTAGGCGGAACAGAATGAAGACAATTGTTTTGATGGGAATCAAGCACTGCGGAAAATCAACTCAGGGAAAACTTATCAGCCAGAAACTGGGGCTTCCCTTTTTTGACACAGATGATGTAATTGCAGAAATGACTGGAAAGACTCCACGCGAAATATATACGGAAAAAGGTCAGGAAGGATTTATTGAAGCGGAAAAAAAAGCATGTCAGCAGGTCAAGGATAGGACAGGCGGAACTGACTGCTGCGTCGTTGCGACCGGTGGCGGTATATGCAACAATCCTGATGCCATAGAAATCCTCAGGTCTTTTGGAACTCTGGTCTATCTTGAGGTCGAGGAAAAGATTGCGGCCTCCCGCGTCCTTCGTGAAATAAAAAAAGAAAAGGACGGAACCTTGTCCAATATGCCGGCCTACATTGCAAAAAAAAATCCCCGCACCATTGCTGAATGCGGGAACATATTCCATGATTTTTTTGTTGAGCGCGAAAAGATCTACAGGAACATTGCAGACCTTTCCATCGATGTATCCGGCTCCTCGAAGGGAGAGAACGCTGACAGGATCATCGCCGCAGTAAGCTGAAAACCAATTAGTTTCCGCAGCCTCCGCAACCGCATCCTCCGTCGCCACAACCGCCATCTCCGCAGCCACCTCCGCAACCGCCACCACATCCACCGCAGCCACCGCCGCATCCGGATGGTGTAAGTTCTTCTTCAGTTGCGTCACGTACAGCTACGATTTCAACATCAAAATGAAGCCTTACACCTGCAAGCTCGTGATTTCCGTCTACGGTAACCTTGTCGTCAGTAACTTTTGTCACGCGCACGATCTGAGGACCTGCGGCGGTCATCGCCTGGAACATCATGCCCACTTCAATAGGCATGTCTGTTTCGAAATTCGAGCGGTCGACATCAGTAATGAGTTCCTTGTGGTATTCTCCGTAACCGTCTTTTGCCTCAAGCACAGTCTCGAATTTATCACCTGCTTTTTTGCCAAGAATCTGTTCCTCAAGTTTTGGAAGGAGCATTCCGCGTCCGTGGATGTAGTCCAAAGGCTGTTTGCCAACGGATGTGTCGATAACGGTACCTTCGTCATTTTTCAATGTATAATTGATTGAAACATACTTGTCGTTTTCTACAGTCATAAAATACGCCCCTGTCTTTCTGTCTATTCGTCCTGAACGACTTCAGTGATTTCAGGGCAAACTTCCTTAAGATAACGTTCGATGCCCATCTTGAGTGTCATTGTTGCCATAGGACATGATCCGCAGGCACCTGTAAGCTTAAGGTGAACTTTATTGTCATCATCGATACAGATGAACTCCATGTCTCCACCGTCAGCATTAAGCTGTGGTCTGAATGCATCAAGTGTTTCCTTGACCTTAGAAATAAGTTTTTCGTCTGCCATTGTCTGTCTCCAAAAATAATAGCGGTCCCGCAATCGCAAAACCGCTATAAAGTTACTCTAAATGGTTAAAAAATTCAATTAATGGAATGTTTAGAGGTCTGAAAAAACATCAGCCCATGGCTTCAAGTTTATGGTTCAGCTCGAGGATTTTTGTATGCAGGTAATGGTCTGCCGTGAATTTTTCCATTACTCCATGGGAATGGTTCTGGCTGTCGATGATCGGCATAGTTTCCGTATCGTATTCCATGAATTTTTTATAGACGTCAGGCAGTGATTCTTCCGGGGAACATGTGCACATCGGACGTTCCATGATGTCGACGGCAAGAAGTGAGTCCGCCATTTCTCCGATGGCAAGGGTTTCCTTAAGGTGCTCGAGGGTGATGATTCCGATGAGTTCCCGGCTGTCACTTGAAATTACGGAGAATGACTGGTTGTGGTGTGTCTCAAAATTCCTGAGGACAACATCAAGAGTGTCGATTTCCCTTACGGTTGCAGGGCAGTCAGGTGAGCAGACGGCTTCCGTTCCCCATGTGACGTCCTTTACCTTTGTGTTCTTGAGGATGTCTTCCTCGGTGATGTTGAGTCCGACTTCTCCGGCTTTTGTGATTCCGTATTTTACGCAGACAGGTCCCAGAAGCTGAACTATGAAAGTTGTGGCGGTGATTATGAGGATTATCTGTGGTCCGATGGAATCTGAAAAATCATTGCTTGCCGCGATGCTCAAACCGATGGCAACACCTGCCTGGCTTAAAAGACACCATGGAAGATATTTTTTTACTGTTTCAGGTGCCTTTGTGATTCTGGCGCCAAGACGTGAGCCTATTGATTTTCCAAGGGTTCTTCCTGAAACGTAGATGACGGCAAGAAGTCCAAGAATCGGGGTGACGACCCAGATGTTCAGTTTTGCTCCTACAAGTACAAAGAAAAGAACGTAGATCGGCGGAGTGAATTTTTCGACGAGGGAGAAGACAGGTCTTGTTTTTGCCGGTGCGAAATTTACCATGAAGAATCCAAGGGCCATTGCGGCAAGAATGTTGTCCAGACCAAACTGGTTGCACACTCCGGTGGAAAGGAAAAGTCCACCAAGCCCGAATGAAAGTACGCGGCCTTCGTCCTGCATCAGGTTCTTGATTACGAAAGTAACGACAGCTCCAAAAATTCCGCCTACGATGATCGAGCCGAAAATATCTTTTGCGATGTTGAGAAGCTGCGATCCCAGGGAAACCGACTGGCCTCCAAGAAGGGGGCCGACAAGAGTCGAGGCGACTGCGTAGAGGATCAGTGCGACGGCATCATCCATGGCGACGATTCCGAGGATTGTTGTTGTCAATGGGCCGCGGGTTCTGTATTCCTTGAGTACGTCAGTGGTGGCGGCAGGTGCTGTTGCTGAACAGATTGCTCCAAGAATGAGACCGAAGGATACGGCAACTTTAATGTCCTTCATGAAGATATATGAAACCAAAGTTACCAGGGCACCGACAACAAAGAATGGTGTTACTGATTCCCCGATGAGAATGCCGATGAACTGTTTCCCGTATTTCTTTATCACGTCGATCTTAAGTTCCGCACCGATGAGAAAGCCGATGAGGGAAAGTGCAATGGAGTTTACGGGATTGAGGGCGATGATGGTTTCCGGTCTGAGGATCTGGAGTCCCGAAGCTCCGATGATGATTCCGATTACGATGTAGCCTACTACCTGTGGAATGCGGAGTTTCTGGAAAAGACGGCCTCCGATGGCGCCAAAAAACATGATGATTCCAAGAAGAAGGACAAACTGTGTTCCGGAAAGATGGGCAAAATGCATTGCCTGTGGAAGGACCTGTGCAAATGGATCGTTCATAGATTCTCCAATGTTCAAGTGAGATATTGGTGACCGCGCAAAAACTGGACCAACTTCCTCAGTATATATGGAAGAAATGAATGTTTCAATTTTTCAGGTCTATTGACTTTTGTGTCTAAAGTTCAGTCAAGAATTTCTTTTGCAATTTCGCTTGTGGATTTTCCGTAGTAGAGCCAGCCGTAGATTCCTGCCGCTGAAACTATTTTTCTTCCGTATTCCCTTGTCTCTTCGTAGGGCAATGCTTCAAGAAAAAGGTCAGCCGGAACTTTCTTTGCTCCGAATTCTATGGCGGCACTCTTTACCCATGAGCGCACTCTTGAGATTCCTCCGTTGTAGGAAAATGCCGCCAGTATGACGGAACCGTCAAGACGACGCATGAGTTCAGCAAGATAGAAGGAACCGAAAGTGATGTTTGTCTCGGTGTCCATAAGATCGTATTCCGAAAGCTTGAGTTTTTTTGCAATGTCTCCTGCAGTCGAGTCCATCAGCTGCGTGAGTCCAACGGCACCTGCATGGCTTACAACCTTTGGATCAAAGAAACTTTCACTTCTGATGAGGGCGTAAAGAAGGTATTCGCTTTGTGAAAAAAGTCTGCAGGTTCTGCTTATGATCTCGTTGAAATTCTGCGGAAATGCCAGGGCGTACAGTTCCCTGTTTATGTCTGTCTCGTTGGAGAAAACCCGGCGTGAAGCAATCCGTACACTCTGCTTGAGGTATGTTTCATCTTCGCTTCCGCATTGCTTCAGGAACTGGGCCATTTTCTGGGCGCATTGAGTGCTGACGGAATTTTTTTGTTTTTCGTATTCGCCGTAAATGTATTCAGCAAGTCCAAAGTCGGCGTATCCTGACAGAAGTTTTTCCGCTTCCTGGTTGACTTCAATGTTTTTCTTGACTCCAATTTTTAAAAGTTCAGCAGAAATTTCTTTTTCGTCCAGACCGAGTTTTTCCATTGCGAGTATTTTATAGTAAAGGCTTGTTTCGGCTTCCATTGCCCTTCTGAGCATCTGTGTTGCCTCGCCGTCTTTTTCTGATTTCAGGTAACCTGTCTGGATGAGCCTGGCTGTTATGTATGAAAATTTTGCGACGGAATCTGTGCTGGCCTTTCCGTAGATGAGCCGGGCCGTTTTTCTGTAGAGTTCCCATTTGTGGGATGTTATGAGCCTTACGGAAAAAGTGTTGAAAAAATCATCGTAGTATTCCCTGTCACGGAATGACGGAGAAAATTCCTCGATGCAGTCGTATGTTTCCTGTAGTGAACTTTTCAGTTTCGTGTTGAGGATATACCACAGTGCATTGTCGTACTGCAGGTCGTCACCAGCTTTTTCCATGGCGGAGAAAAAACGTTCAAGTGCTTTTTTTGTGTTTCCGTCCTTGTCGTAGAAACGTCCTGCATAGAAATCACAATAGTATTTGCAGTCGCTGCTGCAGTTCTGATATAGGGAATCCATGAACTCCGCGGCAGAAGCAAAGTCCTTGGTTCCGTAGAGAAGGGCTTTCCCCGTGTCGCTGAATACCATGGGCTTTCTGTTTGACTTTATCTCATGGACGGCATTTATTTTTTCCGTTGCCGAGACAAAATCTTTTTTAAAGACAAGGTATCTGAATTCAGCCAGAGGATTTGATGAACCTTCCACCTTGATGTATTCACCGTGAAATTTTTCATGCCATGTGGAGTAGGGTCTTTCCATAAGCCAGGAATAGTATTCTTTTTTCAGTCTGGAATCATTTTTCCTCAGCAATGAAATCATTCTGTAGTAGGCAAGTTCGTTGCTGCACTTTGAGTAATCAAGTTTGTCTGTTTTTGACAGGAGCGCGTAATATTCTTTCTGAAGGTAAAGTTCCTTTGCGTAGACTGTGAGGCTTTCTTCATCCGGAAATTTCTTGTAGAGGTTCCGGCTGTGTTCTCCGCGGTCAGCAAGGGAACCTGTCTCCGCAAGTTTTTCCATGGCCCGCCTTGCGATGAGTGGGCTGCCTTTCTTTGCGGCGTCCTTGAGGCATCTTGTGGCATGACTGGTGTTGTTTTCTTTCAGTGAATTTAAAGCAATAAAGTACGATGCGTCTGCACCGTACTTCTTCTGCAGAGAATCATTCTGGGCACAGCCAAAACCGGAGAACGCCAGGAGAAAACAAACAGTGGTGATGGCTATGGGTGAAATCTTCATTATTTTTCAATCATCATTCAGCAGGAATAAGAATGTATGTTCCCGAGATGATGTGGTCAGGATTTCTTATCTTGTTGTAGCGAGCGATTTTCTTGTACTTCCATGGAGTCTTGTAATAGGCTGTGGAGATGTCCCAGAGTGTATCGCCCCAGACAATCTTATATCTGATGTCAGGAATTTTTTCTGGCAGTGGCTCTGGTTCTGCAGGAACAACAGCTGCCGGAGTTTCAGCTACGACAATTGTATCTTCCTTCGCAGGTGCGACTTCCTCGATGACGATGTCGGCAACAGGTTCTTCCTGAGCTGTTTCTGGAATTTCTTCAGATGTCTCTTCCTCGAGGACGGCTTCCTTTGGTTCCGCCTTTGAGAAAATATTGAGCTTTGAAGGAACGACAAAAAGTGTGAGAAGTACTGCAAGGATACAGATGATTGCGCAGATAATGCAGATGATCATCGGTGCCTTTGTCTTGTTCTTCTCTTTCTTTTCCTCGTAATCGTAGGTTCCCGATGTACCCTCGAGAGTTTCCTTGTCATACAGATTGCTGAACATGCTTGTGCTTGGTGCAAAAGTCGGGTTCTTTGGCTGGTCGTCGTTATTCAAATCGCTTTCTCCAAAATCAGTATCAAAGTCTGGAGGAAGTGTAAAGTCTTCAGTATCGTCTGTCAATGATTCACTGTCATCATCGAAGGCTGAAAAATCATCAAGGGAGTCACTGGTTTCTGATGAGCCAAGATCGGTGGCCTCAAGATCGTCAAAGTCAGGAAGGTCAAGGCTGTCGATGGATGTGGTGTCGTCTCCGCTGGTTTCAGTTTCTTCGTCGTCAAAGTCAGGCAGCGAGAAAGATTCAGGTTCAGCAGTGTCTGCCAAAGTGTCTTCCGTAAATGAATCTTCCGTTTCTGCAAAAACATCGTCGTCACTGACAGTGCTTTCTTCATCCGGAACTGATTCCTCTGCGGAAAGGTCACCTGCGTCTGCGTCAAACATGGAGTCATCAAAATCCGGCAGGTCTACGGAACCAAAGTCATCGCCTGGTTCTTCTGCAGTTTCAGTTTCTGGTTCTGATTCTGTTTCCTCAGGCATTGTGAAATCCATGTCGCTCGAAGTTTCTTCTTCAGCCGGAACATCCGCAGTGTCTGTGTCATCCATGTTTCCAAAGTCAGGAAGGTCAAGGCTGCTTTCCCCGAAAATTTCTTCGTCGGCGGAAGTTTCTTCCGGAACAACATCCGGTTCTATTGTTTCGTCTGAATGAGACGGTTCATTTACATCGTCAAATGAAAAATCCTCTGCAGGCAGCGGAATTTCTTCGGACTCAAATTCCTTCTTCTCGACAAAGTCATCAAGTCCTGCTTTCTCAAGGTCATCGTCAGAGATGGTCACGTCATCCTCCTCTTCTTCAATCACTGGGTTGTTCAGTCCTGCAA
>CALELJ010000053.1 GCA_937902445.1 uncultured Treponema sp.
AATCCTTCCTTTTTGAATTCTAACTTATAATATATCATAATATGAATTTTTTATCAAGATAAATTCCGTCATCACCCATCGTAATCATCTCGCCTGTGTCATAATCGAGAATGTCGATGAAGTCTTTTACTTCTTCATTATCAAGAACGAAAACAGGAGAATAGACTGCCTTTGGTTCATATCCATTAAGATAGCGTGCAGTAACCTTTGCGCGGTATTCACCTTCAGGAAGAATCTTTCCATCCTTACCCTTTCCGTCAAACACGAACTTGTCCATTGCCTTGTTCTTTCCGGAAACTGAATAAAGCACGTTGTCGTCAGATTTTCCAACCACGTTGATTTCCCAGGCCACAAGGGAATTTACGCTTGCCTTTGGTGAAGGAATCGAAACATCGAATGTAACATTTTTTCTTTCCTTTGCAATTTCACCCTTAGGAGCCGGTGCAAAGAATCTTGAATCAAGAGAGTTACCGGAAATCGAAATTGCAATCTCTGGTTTTTCAGCAGAGAAGATGATGTTTGAGATCATTGCCTTTTCAGAAACGTTTCCCGCAAGGTCAGTTGAAGTAATTTCATATGTGTAGACGCCATCAGGAACAATGGCACTGTTGTCATCAGTTCCGTTCCAGACAATCTTATCAGGAGCTGCTTTTTCCCATCTCCAGGTTCTTACAGTCTTTCCGTTCATGTCTGTGATTTTTGCAGTCCACAATTCTTCTGAAGATCCAGACTGCTTTACAGGAAGGATTGCCTTGTCGCCTTCACCAAAGTTCTTTTCTTCGCTCGAAAGCTGGACAAGATTGATTGCTGGAGGTGTATTGTCAACGATTACAGTTGCCTTTCCGCTTGTACTTTCCTGTCCGTTGGCCTTGCGTGTCCAGATCTGGTAATAATAAGTTCCGTCCTCGGCAAGGGAACCATCGTCAAGATATCCGTTCCATGAAACTGAAGGCGGAATTTCAACGCTTTCCTTTTTGCTTGCAAGCTGCTTCACAATAGACTTTGCGTTGATTTCCTCAGGGAATTTAATCTTGTTTCCAATAGTGCGGACAATCTCTCCCTTTGAGTTGAGGATGTTGATGGCGGGACTCTTGGTCTTGTCCTTGGACTCTATGATGACCTTGTCGGTATTCTGTGAGAACTCGTCGGCGGCTTCCTTCTGGAAGGTGACGCCTTCGATCATGTT
>CALELJ010000054.1 GCA_937902445.1 uncultured Treponema sp.
ATTCTTTGCTTCCTTGATTTCCTTCATGACGCGCTTGAGGCGTTCCTCGAATTCTCCGCGGTATTTTGTTCCTGCAATCATGGCGGCAAGATCAAGCTGAAGAACACGCTTGTTTAAAAGGTCGACAGGAACATTGCCCTTGTCGATTCTCTGTGCAAGGCCTTCAACAATGGCAGTCTTGCCAACACCAGGTTCTCCGATGAGTACAGGATTGTTTTTTGAACGACGGCTTAAAATCTGCACTGTACGCAAAACTTCCTTGTCACGGCCAACTACAGGATCAAGAAGTCCTTCCGCCGCCGCAGCCGTAAGGTCACGGGAAAACTGATCAAGGAGACTTTCGTTTTTCTTTTTCTTTTGCTGTGCGCTTCCATCAGCCATAAACGGGACAGCCTTTTCATTTATGAAATTGCCTCCGTCTGACTGGCTGTCATCAGAAGCTGCCGACGAAGGAATTTTCCTTTCTATCTCTGCAACGGATTTCTTTACCTGATCAACTGAGATTCCGGCTTTTCTGAAATATGACCACAGAAGGGAGTGTTCCTCAGTCACGGCCGCAAGAACCATGTGTTCAGTTCCGATATAATCAGTACCCATTGCCTTTGCAACAAAAGCACACTGCTTGAGGAATTTTTCAGTCCTCTCTGAATTTGGAACAGACTTGAGTTCCTCATCCTGGCGGCGGCTTTTAAAACTCTGCTCAATGGCAAGCTGCAATGTAAGGACATTGATCCTAAGATGCTGGAGAACAATATATCCCAGGCCATCTGCAGACTTAAGCAAGGCCAGCATTATATGTTCCGGCTCTATCACCTTGCTGCCTGAGTAATAGGCTTCATCCTGTGCCAAAGCTACAAGCAATCTGCGTGCTCTTGGCGAAAAATTTTCGTACATGTCTTATCCCCTGTCACCTGTCAATCTTTTCAAAAGATTCCTGCAGAATCAAAGCCCTGAGGCGTTCTATCTGTTTTTTTCTGTTATCCTGAATGTCTTTTTCGAATTTGAATTTTCCGGAATTCAAGACGTATTCAAGATGTCCTTCCTGGATCCGGTATAAAAGAGCATGGAGTTCAGTATCATCGATACCTTCTATTATTCCCATGTCAACACCGAATTTTATCCCACTTATAATATCGACAGCTTCCCTGAGATTTATGAAGAAACTTGCCTTAGCCAAAGCCAATGCCCTGTATGAATAATTTGCGATTTCAGTAACATGGTCGCTGCGGCATTTTTTTCTTGCTGAACGTTCTTCCTTGATCAGATTCTGAACAGCAATCTGCATGGAGGCCATCTGCTCAACTTCAGTTCCGCTGGCACAACTTTTTGTCGTGAGCCTGTAATAGGCACCAAGGGCAGACCCGTAGCTTCCGTATCCGCTAAGATTTTCATTTCCGCCGGATCCGTAACGCTCACTTAAAACAAAGCCTTCCCTGGAAACTTTTTCCGCAATTTCACCTACATTCTGCATCAGCGAACATGCAGGCAAATGGAGATTCACGGAAAGACCAAGTCCGCTGCCTGAGTTCAGCAGGAATCTTGTAAGATATCCAAAGTCATAACTTGCGGCAAACTGAACATGTTTCTGGAGTTCACAGTCGATCAGATAGACATTTCTTGTAAGTTCGTCTATCCCCAAACCAGACAGGAAAGAAGAAACAACAACGTGGTCATCGGTATTGACAGTGCACGAAATGATTCCATCGTTCCTAAGGATTATGCCGGCATTGCGTCCTTCGTATTCATCAAGGATGCCTCTCTCCTGCATGATTTTCTTTCCAATATCATCCAACTTGTCTACAGGAACTATCTGGTAGGAATCAGCATCGCTCATCATGTTGAACGCATCAAAGACTATGGACTGAATTCTTTCACTTTCAGAATCATGAAGTTTTGGGGAAAATGGAAAATTCGCAAGATTTCTATGGAGCTCGACTTTAGATGAGACAACCACATCCTGCATCTGTCCGCCCATGGCATACCAGGCATCATTGCCGGAAGTAGATTTTTTTCTTGCCATTAATCCGATTCCTCCTGACCATTTTCAGATCCGTCAGAAACAGATTGCTTTTCAAGTGCCTTGAGGTAATCTCTGTACATGGCAGCCTTTTCATAATCTTCACGGCTCAAGGCATCGTTGAGTTTGTTCTGAAGAATCACACGGTCATTCAAGACGGAATGGATTGTTGAAAGTCTTGCGGGCATGGTTCCCTTAAAGACATCCTTAACGCCATTATTTTCAAGCAGCTGTCTTATATCGTTCTTAAAAATAGCATAGCATTCAGGACAGCCTGCTTTTCCAGTTTTTCTTATTTCACCGAGAGATGTTCCACAGACAGGACAAATCCTGTTTTCTTTTTCCGAGATTTTTTTTGATACGTCGGCAAGTTC
The DNA here is from genome assembly GCA_937902445.1 of uncultured Treponema sp. Taxonomy (GTDB): domain Bacteria; phylum Spirochaetota; class Spirochaetia; order Treponematales; family Treponemataceae; genus Treponema_D. Next base: position 2,392 of record CALELJ010000054.1, read on the forward strand.
CTTGAAAAGATTTCCAATTGAAGATTCGATATTCTTAGGATCAGGAGAAATCCCCCTTTCCATTGCACATTCAAGACAAATATTGATTTTTCGCCGCTGGCCGATACCGGTCATCTGTTCCATAAAAATTACGGCTTCACGTTCATGACAAAAGTCGCAGATCATTTTTCCCCTCTAATCGTATTCTAAATATACAACATAATCAGGAAAAATTCAAAATCGGCAGAATTTTGGTTCAGCTTTTCTTAAGAACATCAATGATTTTAGATTTACCAGCTTTTACCGACGGAACAACGGACATTACAAGCGACAAAAGTATAGTAAGAACCACTATAAGAAGGATTTCGCCCCAGGGTATGGTCACAGGAATTTCCTGCAGATAGAAAGCGGGATCCAGAATCCTGATGCCGGAAAAATTTTCTCCACCATTGAAAAACACATAT
>CALELJ010000055.1 GCA_937902445.1 uncultured Treponema sp.
AGGAATTGCATTCTTATAGTCTTCCTGAGCAAAATAAGTTTCGCCTGCGTAATAAAGTGAGAGATTGTAGTAAGTCTCGGATTTTTTTGAAATGCGGTTGAATTTTGAAATCTGGCAGCACTTGAAAAAAGAATCCAGAGCCTCGTTGTTTTTAGACATGGCAAGCCTTGATCTGCCAAGCCAATACAGGGACTGGACCTTGATGTCAGGATCATCCTTGGAAGAAGCTTCAAGAAGAACATTCTCAGCATCCTTGAGACGTCCAAGAATAAAAAGACTTTCACCTTTGTAGATAAGAGACTTGTCCAGATACATGGACTCAGGATAGTTTTTTTCAAGTTCATCTGCATATTCAACGACCGACGGATAAGCCGCACCGGAATATGCGGAAACAATTTCGGAATACAGGCGGGAATCGCTTGCATCAGAAACTGCAGGAAGCGCAAATAACATACAGGATGATATCAATGCGGAAAACAGTGCAACTGCTTTCTTTCTATTTTCATTTCTTTTCATATGGGAAGAATGCCTCTGTTGACTTCACTCGTTCAAGATGTACATAAGAGCCATTGTATTTTTCCAGGAACTTGTCCAATGTAATTTCTTCACCCTGCTCAAAAATGAAACATCCGAATTTTCCATTTTTATCAAAATAAGGGAAGAACAATACACAATTGTTGAACACAAGTTCATCAGGCTTGATCGACGATCCCTGCCTTATGGCACCAAGATAGAACCAGTCAGGTTCAGTAACGGCAAGAACATAAAGCAGCGATTTTATTTTAGAAACATTGTAACCGGTATTTTTTATATAGCCTGCGGAATTGACAAGCTGACCGTTGACTACTTCCTCAGCAAAATAATCATATTTGACGTCAAGGCCGGCTGACCTGTAGTCACCTTCCCTGCTTGATCTTATGGCATAGGCCTGGGTTGCAAGATTTCTGCACCAGTCGAGGGAGAATGTAAGATTCCACTGCTGTGAGATAACTCCGTTTTTACCGACAGAATTGAATTCCAGAGTCGGCTGTGTGAGAGTGTCAATTTCAGTTCCGTAGCCCCTGTATGGTTCCACGATTCCGTCGATAACCCACTTTACAAAACCGGCGCCAGAAAGGAAATGACGCTTCTTCAAGTCGTCGGCGGAAATTAAGTTTCCTTCATCATCGCGAATTGAAACATCTTTTCCAGTGAAAATAGATTTTAGTTTTCCACGCTCGTCATAGCAGGCGTCATCGGCAAAAGTAAATGTATCAAGGTTGCTCAAAATCGTTCCGGCCATAATCATATTGTTTGGATACTGATCTCTGACAACAGTAACCTTGTCCCACGGAAGGGATTTTTGAGTCCATTTTTTTATTGTTTCAAAAGAAGACGTATAAAGGTTTTCAAAAGGAACACCTACCAGCACTGATTTTGCCGCATAGGAATCACAAACCACAAGATCGGCAAAAGTTTTTCTGCCTTCAGGACGGAACTGAACATAGACATCAGCATCCTGGTTGAAGAAATACTGGATGCGCAAAGGCTGTCCCTTGTTCTTGCTGCGGAACAAAATCCAGCTGCCGGCAGCACCCTTTGGATACACGGCGGCACGGACTTTCTTCACGCTGTCACCGTTGATCATGTTTATGTCGATTTCAGAACGCGGAGCGACAACGACACAAAATTCATTGTCATCTTCCTCAAGGCGTATCTGGAATGTGGTTCCGATTCTGTTATCCTTGAACTGTTCCTTGTAACCGCGAAGAGTCTCAAGATCAGGAGTAAGCCAGCTGTCAACAATTGTACGGCGTATCTCAGCTGAATCCGGAATATTGAAACTGTTATAGTCCGCAAAAGCGAACCAGGCAGCGGCAACAAGAATCAATTTTGAAATAATCTTCTTCATATCCATATAACACCACAAATAGCAATTTAGTTACTTACAGGAGCATCCTTCATGGCAACAGGCTCAGGATCAACAAACTGGGCTGCTCCTTCCGCAAGCTGAACTTCCGGTTTGACAACCGACTTGTCAGGCCCGTGGATCATTCCGTCTTCCTTTTCATCCGGATGGTTTCCGGCAGGTGCATTTGAAAGCAACAGCTTGAGGCGGTTCAACTGATTGACTTCACTTGAACCCGGATCATAGTCAACGGCAGAAATATTTGCTTCCGGATAACGGCGGCGCAGTTCTTTTATCATACCCTTTCCAGTTACGTGGTTTGGCAGACAGGCAAACGGCTGAACGCAGGCAATGCTTGGTGCGCCGCTGTGTATGAGCTCAACCATTTCCGCAGTAAGGAACCAGCCTTCTCCCGTAATATTTCCAAGCTGAACGATGTCATCAACACCCTTCATCATGTCATAGATCAGATTAGGTGCGTCAAAACGGCGGCTCTTTCTAAGCTGCTTCTTCATGTATCCGCGGAAAAGTTCAAGAAGGGATACAAGCTGACGTGCATTCTTTTCCGTCTTCTTAGGGAATGCAAGTTCCTGATGGCGGAAGATGCCAGTTGAGAATGTATAGAAGAAGAAATCCATGAGATCAGGCATTACACATTCGGCACCTTCGCGTTCAATTACATTTACAATGTCGTTGTTTGCAGTCGGATGGAATTTTACAAGAATTTCACCGACAACACCGACACGAGGTTTCTTTACAGGAAGAAGCGGAAGATTGTCAAAGTCGCGTACGATTCCCTTTATCAAACGACGGAACTTAAATTCAGACAGAGACTTGAGTCCAAGTTCACATTTTGCGTTCCATTTTTCATAAAGTGCGCTTGCGCTTCCCGGAACTTTTTCATATGGACGTGTCCTATAGAGCACCCTCATGAGAAGGTCTCCGAGAACAAGAGATCTCATGGCACGGATCATGAGACCTGGAGTGATCTTGAATCCAGGGTTGCTTTCAAAGGCCTGTGCGCTCAATGAGATTACCGGAACCTGGGAAAGGCCAGCGTCAGCAAGAGCACGGCGGATGAAGCCGATATAGTTTGTAGCACGACAACCACCACCTGTCTGGGTAACCATAAGGCTGGTCTTGTTCACATCGTATTTTCCGCTCTGGAGAGCCGCAATCATCTGACCTGCAACAAGAATTGAAGGATAGCAGGCATCGTTATTCACATACTTGAGACCTGTTTCAACAGCCATC
>CALELJ010000056.1 GCA_937902445.1 uncultured Treponema sp.
TTTTTTGAGAATAAATTCAAATGGAAGACTCGTACTGACTGGTAGATTTTCATAGATATGCTAAACCGTCATTTTTTTTCCGGACTCACGAATTGCATGTGCAATTCGTGGGATGAAAATCAGTGCAGGAGTATTGTATGAAAATCGAGAAGGAAGGAAGAGGCTTCCAAGAACATTCAAAGCTCTGAAAGATAGTTTCCTTGCAGAGCTTTGCATGTAGCGACGATATCGAGCGGTCTTGGAAGACTCGTACTGACTGGTAGATTTTCATACAACTACAGGCACAGGAGATGACTGGAAACACTTCAGAACGACAGAATGGACTCCGTAACCAGTGCCTTAAATTCCTTTGAGACACGGTTTGCAACTTCCTTGACTTCCTCATGATTTAGAGGAGTGTTTGTAATTCCGCAGGCCATATTTGTGATGCATGAAATTCCGCAGATTTTCATTCCCATATGACGAGCGGAAACTGCTTCACAGGCGGTGCTCATACCAACGGCATCAGCACCAAGAATGCGTGCCATCCTTACTTCAGCAGGAGACTCGTAGGCAGGACCCGTAAACTGAAGGTAAACACCTTCCCTAAGGTCGATGTCGATTTTTCTTGCGGCCTTCTTTATTTTATCGCGAAGAGATTCCGTATAGATTTCGCTCATATCAGGAAATCTCGTTCCAAGTTCTTCGATATTTTCACCGATCAGCGGAGACGGAACAAACGATGATATCTGGTCGTTGATCAGCATAAGAGTTCCGGGTTTAAAACCAAGATTGACTCCACCGGCGGCATTTGTAAGGAAAAGAATTTCAGCACCCATCATTTTCATCAGCCGTGATGGAAGCACCACATCACTCATTGAATATCCTTCATAGTAATGAACGCGCCCCTGCATTATCACCACAGGGACTTCCCCAACATGACAGAACACAAAACGGCCCTTGTGTCCTGCAACCGTCGAAACAGGAAATCCATCTATATCATGATAATCAATTTCGCCTTCAATCTTAAAATCATCAGCGTAGTCTCCAAGGCCACTCCCCAGGATGAGGGCAACTTTTGGCTTGAACGGAATTCTACCCTTTATGCTTTCATAGCAGGCTGTAAGTTTTTCATATGCTGGATTCATGTTGTCCTCCCTACTCAATTTTAAGAATGAATTCCAAAACGCGGCGGACGCTTCTCTTCACTTCCTCGATGGAAAGTCTTCCGTCATCCAAGGCTTCAAGAACCTGCTCCGGATAACCGCATGCCATCTTGACGTCATTGCCGGCCTTGATTTCCCTCCACTGCTCTGCGCGTGTCCACCAGTCTGTCATCACAATTCCCTTGTATCCCCATTCATCGCGAAGGATATTTGTAAGGAGATCCTTGTTCTCACTTGTGTGCCATCCATTGACTCCGTTGTAGCTGGACATGATTGCCCAAGGTTCCGAAGTCTTCACCATGATCTCAAAGGACTTGAGATAGATTTCACGGGCTGCCCTTTCTGAAACAATTGAATCGCTTTGCTTGCGGTTTGTCTCCTTGTTGTTGAATGCGAAATGCTTTGGTGTTGCGGCAATTCCCTGGCTCTGGATTCCCTTGACTGCGGCCGATGCCATGTGACCGGCAACAAAAGGATCCTCACTGTAATACTCAAAGTTTCTTCCGCACAAAGGACTGCGGTGTATGTTCATTCCTGGGGCAAGATAGATTCCGCAGTTGTTTTCTTTCACTTCCCTTGCAACAGCGACACCGATTTTTTCAACGGCATCAAGGTTCCATGTACAGGCAAGTGTCGTAGCGCAAGGCCAGGCTGTCGTGTACTGCTCGATGAAAGGAAGAATGCGGATTCCGGCAGGTCCGTCCGCTGTCATGATGTTAGGAATGTCATAGTTGAAGTTGTTTCCAATTCCGAACGTATTGGCAATTCCTGTATTAGGCTGACCGCCCAGAAGCCATACCATATCTTCCTTTGAAAGCTGATCCATGAATTCTTCCATGGAAACTTTTCCATCGGCAACATCAGCCAAATGTTTTGTAGGATTGTGGATGCGTGTGACCAGACTGTTGTAAGGCAAACCACGCACGCTTGGAATCACGCCTTCAAGAACTTCCGCCTTTTTGAAAATCTCAGGACGTTCAATTTTTTCATACTCACTGACTTCGAGAGCCTTGTAGGTTCCGTCAGAAAGAAGACGCTTTGAAAGTTTTCGAGGCTTGAGCTGTTCCGTAAGCTGGACGGTAACCTTTGTTTCATCAACAGTAAAAGGAGTTCCAGTTTCCTTTACATTGCGGATTGAATTTCCGTAGAAGAATCTGTAGTCACCTTTTTCAAGAACCCATGCTGACTTTGCCACCGCACCTTCATCGTCATAGGAAGCAAGATCATTTTTTGAAACTTCAATCACAACAAAACAACTTTCACCGCCGGCAAGTTCCTTTGTTTTGGCAAAACCCGCAAGAACTTTTTTTGCCTTTGAAAGTTTTCCTTCAGGCTGTTCGCAATAAAGCTGAACTACTTCCTTGCCCGAAACTTTGCCCGTATTTTTCACGCTGAACGTGAAGGCGATTTTATCACCGCAATCATTTTGACCGGCAAGTGCAATTTCAAAAGCCGTATAGGAAAGTCCATAGCCAAAAGGATAGACTACACAATCCGCTTTTCCCGGAATTGTCTCAAAATATCTGTATCCGACAAAAATGTCTTCCTGATATTCAACGCTGTCGGCCCTGTCGTGGAAAGTATCTGTGGAAGGATAGTCCTCAAGACGCTTTGCAAAAGTGTCGGTAAGTTTTCCGCTTGGACATTTTTCACCAAGAACAATTTCAGTCGCAGCAACAGCACCTTCCATTCCGCCCTGACCGATGAAAAGAACTGCGGAAATTTTCGGATTGCCGGCAAACCAGCTTGTATCGACAACTCCACCTACGTTCAAAAGAACGATGATGTTGGAAAAGTTTTTTTCTGCCTGGGCAACAAGGGCTTCCTCTTCCGCAGTGAGGTAGAAATCACCCTTCGGGAAAATTTCCTTTGACATTGCACGGAAAGCATCTTCTCCACCCCAGACATCTTCCTCAATATTTTCCATGTGAAGTTCTTTTCCCGGGATGTTGCAGGCGCGGTCCCAGCCTTCACCGGAATATCTGTTGATTGTAATGATTGCAGTATCAGAGAATTTTGCGGCTGCCTCAATCTGGCCGTCGGAAAGTTTTGCCTCAGCCGTCATGCCAGGTTCACGGCCCTTTGCACGCAACGGCTTCAGATGATCCTGATAGAAATTATGGAGTCCGTCATAGAGGCCCGCACCGCACTTCTTTTTGAATGCATCATAAAGGCTTGTGCAGTAGGCACAGTAAACGTCACCGCTACCACCGCCACCTTTAACATATTCTTCCGAGGCTTTACCCAGAAGAACAATTTTCTTTTCTTTAAGCGGAAGAAGATTTTTTTCATTCTTCAGAAGAACGATTCCTTCCGCAGCTGTATTTTTTGAAAGGGCAACATGGTCCGGGCTGCCAGAAACTCTAATTCCGTCTGCACCCAGTGGTTTTGCCGGTGTAAAAAAATGTCTTGTCCATCTCATATAAAATTAACCTCGCGAAAAAATAAAGGGGACTGCATAGAATATGCAATCCCCTCAATTATACACCTAAATATCAAATTTCACACATATGAAAAAGCAAATCTTCCTGTCATTGCAAGAAGCAATCCTCACCACGCTGCGCTCGCCATGACGAACTAGTCAACATTTACGCGCTTTATATGGCCTCCAAGCGACTGGAGTCTTTCTACAAGATGCTCGTATCCACGTTCTATCTGGTATACGTTGCTGATGCGGCTTGTTCCGTGGGCTGCCATTGCGGCAATGACCATGGCCATACCGGCGCGGACATCAGGAGAAACAAGGTGATCCCCGTGAAGTGAACTAGGACCAGTGACAACGGCACGATGTGGATCGCAAAGAGTGATGCGGGCACCCATGCTGATGAGTTTGTCAACAAAGAACATTCTGCTTTCAAACATTTTTTCAAAAATCAAAACGGTACCATCAACCTGTGTCGCAATGACCGTCATGATTGAAGTCAAATCAGGCGGGAATCCTGGCCACGGACTGTCATCGATTTTTGGAATCATTCCGCCAAGATCAGTATTTACCTTAAGATCCTGATTTTCAGAAACCGTGAGGGTTTCTCCTTCAATGTCCCATTTGATTCCAAGCTTGCTGTAGGCAATGCGCAAAGGCCTCATGTCTTTTTCCCTGACACCGGTGATGGTTATCGAACCATGAGTTGCGGCAGCAAGGCCAATGTAGGATCCTATTTCCATGAAGTCAGGCCCAATGGTAAAATCACAACCTCCAAGTTTTTCAACTCCTTCAATCTGAAGGATGTTTGAGCCGACACCGGAAATTTTTGCCCCCATCATATTGAGCATATTGCACAGATCCTGAACATGAGGTTCACTTGCGGCGTTTGTGATTTCCGTATGACCTTCAGCAAGAACAGCAGCCATCACTGCATTTTCCGTTGCTGTAACAGAAGTTTCATCAAGAAAGATTTCAGCACCCTTAAGCTTGTTTGCCGTGAATTCAAATTTGCGGTCAGCAGAAACACGTGCCCCAAGTTCCTCCAATGCAAGAAAGTGGGTATCAAGACGGCGGCGTCCTATGACATCACCACCAGGAGGAGGCATTATTGCTTTTCCAGTGCGGGCAACAAGTGGACCTGCAAAAAGAATAGAGGCACGAATTTTTTTGCTCAGTTCAGCAGGAATGTCACTTCTTGTAATGTCAACGGCATCTATCTGCCATGTATTTGTATCAAGCTTCTTAACTTTTGCGCCAAAAGACTGAAGGATGTTCAGCATGACGCCCGTGTCTTCTATCTCCGGAACATTTCTAAGCACGACACTTTTATCAGTAAGCAATGCGGCGGCAATACATGGAAGGGCAGCATTCTTGTTTCCACTTGCCTTTATGGTTCCCTTTATTGGAAAACCGCCTTCAATTTCATATTCATACATAAGGACAGTATAGAAAAAAAATTGATAATTCTCAATGATTTGCTTTTGCAGTATAATGTAGCAATGTACAATGTCAATTCGTCAAAAGCAGAAGAGTTCATAGATGACAATGAGATTCAGGAAACTCTTTCTTATGCGGCGGAACACAAAAGCGACCGTGTTCTGGTTCAGTCCATACTGGAGAAGGCCTCACTCTGCAAAGGTCTCTCCCACAGAGAAGCTGCGGTTCTCCTCGAATGCGATATTCCGGATCTGAATGAAAAAATAAAAGATCTTGCAAAGGAAATAAAATTAAAATTCTACGGAAACAGAATAGTTCTGTTTGCGCCGCTTTATCTTTCCAACTACTGCATCAACAGCTGCACCTATTGCCCCTACCATATCAGGAACAAACACATTCCGCGCAAAAAACTTACACAGGAAGAGATTGCACGTGAAGTGATTGCGCTTCAGGACATGGGTCACAAAAGACTCGCACTTGAAACTGGAGAAGACCCGGTAAACAATCCCATTGAATATGTTCTCGAAAGCATAAAGACCATTTACGGAATAAAGCACAGAAACGGAGCCATCCGCAGAGTCAATGTAAACATCGCTGCGACAACAGTTGAGAATTACAGAAAACTCCATGACGCCGGAATCGGAACCTACATTCTGTTTCAGGAGACATACAACAAAAAGGCATATGAGGCATTGCACCCAGCAGGACCAAAAAGCGATTACGCATACCACACAGAGGCCATGGACCGTGCCATGGAAGGCGGAATCGATGACGTTGGCTGCGGAGTTCTGTTCGGGCTTAATCTGTACCGCTACGATTTTGTCGGACTTTTGATGCACGCTGAACATCTGGAATCAAGCAAGGGGGTTGGTCCACATACCATCAGCGTTCCACGAATCCGTGCCGCAGATGACATTGATCCATCGGCATTCCCTGATGCCATTGACGATGAGACTTTTGCAAAAATAGTTGCCTGCATCCGCATAGCAGTTCCCTACACGGGCATGATAGTCTCCACAAGAGAAAGCCAGGCAACACGTGAAAAAGTAATGGAACTGGGAGTTTCACAAATTTCCGGAGGATCACGCACAAGTGTTGGGGGCTACTGCGAAAGGGAACGTCCCAACGACACGACCCAGTTTGATGTAAGCGACCAGCGCACACTGGATGAAGTTGTACAATGGCTCATGGAAATGAATTATGTTCCAAGTTTCTGCACGGCCTGCTACAGGGCTGGAAGAACTGGCGACAGGTTCATGGCCCTTGTCAAATCAGGACAGATCGCCAACTGCTGCCATCCCAATGCCCTCATGACATTGAAGGAATACCTTGAAGACTACGCCAGCCCAAAGACAAAAGCAACAGGCAACAATCTTATTGAACGCGAGCTTCTGAACATTCCGAATGAAAAAGTCAGAGAACGCGCAAAGGAGTATCTTGAAAAAGAAGTGAACGGCGAAAGAGATTTCAGGTTTTAAAAATACCCAGGATACTTCGACAAGCTCAGCAATCCTGCGCACGATATAAAATCCCTGCGCACAAAACAGGATCCCTGAGCGTAGTCGAAGGGTCCATCTGCACAGCACAACTTTTACAGCCCTGAGCCAGTCTAAACAATCGACGGTTCGACAGGCTCACCGGTCCTGAGCACAGAATAGGATCCCTGAGCACAGAATAGGATCCCTGAGCGTAGTCGAAGGGTCCGTCTGCACAGCACAAACTCACCGGTCCTGCGCATTCAACTACATGAAATTTTATTTTCTTCCAAGCTGAATCAAAATTTCACAGGCCTTGCACATTTCATCAAGGCTGGCCCATTCGTCACGGCTGTGGAAATTATGTCCACCAGTAAAAATATTGGGTGTCGGGATTCCCATTTCTGTAAGACGGCTTCCGTCTGTACCACCGCGAATTGGAACAAATTTCGGTTCAACACCTGCGGCCCTGTATGCGGCAATGAGATTTTCCACAACTTCAGGAGCCTCATCCATTTTTTCCTTCATATTGAGGTACTGCTGCGTGTGGGTCACTTTTGCCATTCCGCCAAAAGATGCCGCTGTACTGCGTGCAATCATCTCCACGATTTCACGTCGGTTCTCCATTTCCTTAAGATCAAAATCCCTCAGGAACAAAACAACCTTTGCCTTTTCAATGGAACCTTCCACAGACATCGGCGCATAGAATCCCTGGTATCCGTCAGTCGTCTCCGGTCTTTCCGTGCGCGGAAGATTTTCAAGAAAACTTGCAGCCATGCTCACGGCATTGACCATCGTACCACGGGCAGTTCCAGTATGACATGCAACTCCTGTAAACTCTATCTCAGATTTCCACGCATTGAAACATTCGACTTCAAGCTCACCCAGAGATCCGCCGTCCACAGTATATGCACATTTTGATTTAAGCAGTTCAAGCGGAACTTTATCCATGCCGTGTCCCGTCTCTTCATCAGGTGAAAAAATTACTTCGATTCCGCAGTGCTTTTCTTCCGGGTGGCGGACAAAATATTCAAGGGCTGTCATGATTTCCGCAACACCGGCCTTGTCATCCGCACCCAGCAAAGTAGTTCCGTCGGTACGGATAATCACATCTGCATTTTCCTCGGAAATCTGTGGATTCACGTTAAGACCGCTGACTTCATCCACCGTATCAATGTGTGCAAGCAGACAAATCGACCTGCCATCTCCGTTGTTCGCAGGCAGAAAACCATAGGTGTAGCAGTGTTCCGTAGTCTGCACATCCTGCAATCCAAGAGCCTTCAACTCACCGCAAAGAATTTTTGCCATCTCAAACTGCTGTGGCGTACTTGGGATCATGCCTTCGTCAGCCCTGTCACTGTCACTCTGGCTGTAGGTCTTTACATATTTTATGAAACGATTTAATAGAAAATTTCTGATGTCTTCCATGGGAACATGATAAATTTAAAATGCCAAAATTTCAATTTATGAACTTGGGACGGAGGCTAGACGATTTTTTTCAGACAGTCAAAATACTTTGGAGAATAGTTCTGGGAGAACTCATCTAGTTCCTTGAGGGCATTTTCTCGCGTAAAAACTTTTCTGTAGGATCGTCTGCTGACAAGAGAAACATAAGTTTCGGCAACACGGATCATCTGCGCGATTTGTGGAATTTCATCTGCCTTAAGACTTTCAGGATAGCCGGAACCATTGAAATTCTCGTGATGGAACATGGCGGCCTCAAAAAATGTACTGCGAATTTCTTCCGGAACAAAAAGAAGATGCTCATAGCTGTTCATGATATGGGCACGCAGAGTTTTCTTTTCTGATGGCGAAAGAACTTCCGCATGGAAAAAAATTCCGTTTACATCAAGGAAGCCAACATCATAAACCATGGCGGCGCAAGTATAGAGGATGGCGATTTTAGTATCAAGATTGAAGAAGGCACTCATCTTCCATATGATCTGGCTTACAAGCTTTGAGTTGTTTTTTCTGTTTGTATGAAAATCAATTTTCGCACCAAGAATGACACAGTCAAGGATCAGCTTCCTGATGGATTTTTTTTCTTCCTCATTGCATTCAAGATTGTCTATGGACTTGAGTACGTTGAGGTTTTTTAAATACCTTTCAGACTGCTTGAGAACCACCAGTCGAGTCAGCAGATAGATCATGACAGAGAATACAAGAATCACCAGCGATCCAAGAAATGCGATTCTTAAAATTGAGATGATTATGCTTGCAGAAATTCCAGGAAAAAGATCCTCGAGAAACGGAATCACTTCCCTGGCAATTTCATCTCTTTCACTCATAAACTATTCCAATCAGGAACGCCAGGCGTCGTATTTTTCGCACTCAAGAATTTCTTTTGCTTTCTTAACACTTTCAGCTGTCGGACTTTCAAGATCCTTGAGCTCATATTCTATTCCAAGGTCCTTATACTTGACGGCACCAAGTCCGTGGTATGGAAGAATTTCCACACGCTGAACATTTGAAAGTGTGCGGATGAAATCACGGGTCTTTATGAGATACTCTTCCTTGTCCGTAATTCCCGGAACAAGAACATGACGGATCCAGATTGGTTTTTTGATTTCATCAAGGTAGGCAAACATCTCGCGGATGTTTTTTCCGCTCTGCCCCGTAAGCTTTACGTGCTCGTCCTCATCGATGTGCTTGATGTCCATGAGGAGAGTGTCAGTCACTTCCATGAGTTTCTGAAATTTCTCAAACCATTCGCCATCTTTTTTGAAGGGAGCACCGCTTGTATCTATGCAGGTGTTGATTCCGCGCTGCTTTGCCTTTGTAAAAAGTTCAAGCAAAAAATCAAGCTGCATAAGTGGTTCACCGCCA
>CALELJ010000057.1 GCA_937902445.1 uncultured Treponema sp.
GGTCGATATGATAATGCCATACACGTCTCCTGAATTTGGAATAAAGACACTTCTGTGCCTTAGTCCTTCAGTCCCAACTCTGAAGACGTGTGGTAAAACTCGTATAGCCGGTAAAAGAATCACAGGGATTCAATTAGTACATGATAAAATAATGGGAGGATCGAAAGCACCAGCTACAACTGTTTACAAAATTAAAGTAGAAAAAAACCAAAGAAAAATCAACTGCAGAATTTGAATTCAGTTCAGGCTACTGTAAGACATTTATTCTGCGATTTCGATTCTATTTCTGCCGCTGTTTTTTGCCTTGTACAGGGCAGAGTCGGCAGCATTGAACCATTGAACTTTGTCCATATCCGCTTTCAGTACTGAGATGCCCGCACTGAAAGAAAACTTTTTCTCAGGGGCAAAGGCAAAGGATGCTGAACAGAATTCTTCCTTTATTTCCTGCACGCGTTTTTTTACAAATTCAAGGTCTTCCGTTTCAAAGGCAAGGACAAATTCCTCACCACCAAATCTGAAGGCATGTCTTCTTCCGTCCATTTTGTTTTTAATTATTCCCGCAAGAGCAATGAGAACCTCATCGCCTGCCGCATGTCCATATGTGTCATTTACATTTTTAAAATGATCGATGTCCATGATTACAACAGTAGGTTTGTAAATGCCTGCAATAAATTTCTTCAAGTAAGCGTTCATACAGCCGTCAAGGGCTGCCTTGTTATAAAGCTGGGTCATAGGTTCGATTTTCAATTCTTCAATCAGGATTTTCTGTTTTTTATAATTGCTGTAAATATACTGGAATTGAATCTCCTGCGATTTGGCGAGGACACTGCATACGATATAACTTGCAACGAGAAGCGATCCAAGAACAAGAACGGAAATCATTCTATGCAGCGAATCAAGATCTGGCCTTTTATAGTAGAATGCAATAACGGAAAGGATGAAAGGAATGATGTTTATGAGGGTAACATTCCGCAATATTTTTTTATTTCCGAAAATCATGCTTACATAGATTGGAAACGCAATCAGGTACATTACGAATGAAAAATAAACGTTGCATATTGCGATGCTCGTACAGCATACCATTACACAAAAGCAGATGATGTAGATCCTGGAGGTTTCAGAAATATTTTTCTTGTAGGCAATTACCGTACAGATTGTAGATGCGAGAATAAGAAAAATATCCGGCCGTATGATTCCGCGCCACAAATACAATGCTATGGAGTAATCAATGAGGCCTCGTTCCCAGAAACCATTGGTGAGGTATAGGAAAAAGATGCTGAGCTGAACCACAAAGGACAATGCTGAACCAATCCAGCACACTGTTGCGATTCCTTTTTGAAGCTTTCGAAAATGATCTCTGCGATATTCTTCAAAGTTCATACTTTAAATATAACACTCATTTTTTATTTTTAACAGTTTTTTTGTTTTTTCTTGAATCACAAACTCCGCACTCGGAAGGTTTCCGATGCGCAGACTTTGAGGCCGGCGACCCCAGGGAGTCCATTACCTTCTGGCCTCATCCGTCGGAGCAATCGGAAGGTTTCCGTCGTGAGCAAGTTTTTTATGAATCCTACAAAGTTTGCCTCTTCTTTAACATTTTTGTTTTTCCGTTTACTATATGAGCATGGACAACATTTCTAAATTTTATGCAGATGCACAGAGAATAAAAAAACATTACCGCGCAGAACACAGCTCTTACGACGGCGGTGAAGTTTGCGGTCAGCTTAAGGAACTTTTCGGACGCAACAATGGCCATGTAAAATCCCTTGCCCTTTCCTTTGCCGACTACTGGTATGACACATACATCATGAATTCCGCAGAAATGGAAAACGAGCCTACGGAACAGCACCTTAAGGTTCTGGGTTCAATCCAGGCCTTGATAGACAATGACCCTGAACAGATTACGGAACTTACCCAGGAAGACTGGAAGGAACTTTGCGACCTTACAAACTATGAAGCCGATGACCTTCCCCTTGAACTGCTCAACGACATGATGATCCTTTTTGTCGACCACCAGGCCTGCTAGAATTATGAACGAGAATTTTTATTCCGCCTGTACCCAGTGTCCTAGAAACTGCGGAACAGATAGAAGCAACGGAAAATGCGGTTTCTGCCGTGAAAGTGAAGAACTAAAAATCGCCACAGCCTGCCTCCATTTTGGTGAAGAACCGCTCATCACAGTCTTTGGCGGAAGCGGAACTATTTTCATTACAGGATGTACATTGCGGTGTTCCTTCTGCCAGAACTACCAGATAAGCCAGCAGGGAATGGGAAGTTCCGTCAGCAAAAATGAATTTGTCCAGATGTGCCTTAAGCTGCAGGACCTTGGCGCCGAAAACATCAACATAGTCACAGGCAGCCACCACATTCCAAAACTTGCGGAATACCTTGGAGCTGCAAAAAATTCCGGTCTTAATATTCCGGTCACATGGAATTCAAGCGGATATGAAAGCGTTGAAAGCCTTGAGCTTTTGAAGGGAATCGTCGACGTGTGGCTTCCGGACTACAAGACAGTCAATTCCATCATGAGCAAGGAACTTTTTGCCGCAGAAGACTATCCGTCAGTTGCAAAAAAGGCAATCCGCTGGATGGTCAACAACACTCCGATGAAAATAGTCGAAGTCAGGAAAAACGGCGAAACCCGGGAGAAGATGTTAAGCGGAACAATAATACGCCACCTTGTTTTACCTGGCCGCATTGATGATACAAAACTCACCCTCGACTGGCTCAAGCGTACTGCAGACGGAAAAGCATGCATCTCGCTGATGTCCCAGTACACTCCGGTTCCATTTGAAGGCACAGCTGAAGAACTTGAATGGAGAAAGAAATCCCTTGGTGCTTTCCAGAACCGCCTCATAAATACGGACGAAGACAGGAAACTTAGGGAACTGATTGAAAGCTACGACTTTGAATACCTTTTCTACCAGGACTTAAGCGATGATACCACCTGGCTCCCCGACTTCACCAGAACCCAACCGTTTAGCTACGAACTAGCCAAGCCGGTATGGCATTTCTCAAGAGGATTTGTTGACAGATGAATTCCGCGAATGAAAGGCAAATAATGACAATCTGCCTGTTTTTTTCTATATTATATTAAGCACATAATTTGAGGGTAATAAATGTCAGACAACAATGATGAAAACAGAAAGAAGAATGAAAATGATCCTTATGACTTTTTCAAGCTTTCGATAGACAACAACGATGACCGTGGCGACGGACCAAAGAACAACAAGCCTCCTAAGAGAATGCCTTTCTGGGGAGTTCTGCTTGCAGTAGCAGGAATTCTTCTGGTCATCAACATGTTCTTTACTTCAAAACCGGATGATCTAATCGATTATTCAGAGTTCCGCAATCTTGTTGAACAGGGACAGATCGTACGCGTTGAACTTGGGGAAAACTATTTCACTGGATACACGGCAGATGCATCAGCAGCCCAGGCCCAGCAGAAAAAACTCGGCTTTCTCCGTCCGTTGAATCCACAGCAACAGACAAACGGAATCTACAGAACTTCCGGCGTCCTCATGCAGAATTTCATTCAGCTTCTTGATGAAAAAGGCGTCGAATACAAATTCGTTGCAAGACAGAACAACTATTTCGTTCAGCTTCTGCTCAACCTTATCGTTCCTTTCCTTTTCATTTTCCTCATCTATTTCTTCCTTTTCAGAAAGATGGGTGGCGGAATGTCCGGTTCCATGTTTGGTATCGGTGGTGGGAAGTCCAAGGCCATTGATGAAGGCAAGGTAAAGACACGTTTCAGCGATGTTGCCGGTGTAGATGAAGCAAAGGATGAGCTTGTTGAAGTTGTTGACTTCCTCAAGGAGCCAAAAAAATATACTGAGATCGGCGGTAAAATTCCAAAGGGAGTTCTCCTTGTTGGACCTCCGGGAACTGGTAAGACTTTGCTTGCCCGTGCCGTTGCAGGCGAAGCAGGAGTTCCTTTCTTCAGAATTTCAGGTTCTGACTTTGTTGAAATGTTTGTCGGAGTTGGTGCATCCCGAGTCCGCGATCTTTTCCGCAACGCAAGGGAAAAAGCTCCATGCATCATCTTCATCGATGAAATTGATGCCATCGGTAAAAGCCGTGTAAATAATTTTGGCGGAAGCAATGACGAGCGCGAACAGACCCTCAACCAGCTTCTTGTTGAGATGGACGGTTTTGACAACGAAAAGGGTCTCATCATTCTCGCCGCAACAAACCGCGCTGACATTCTTGATCCTGCCCTTCTGCGTCCAGGCCGCTTTGACCGCCAGGTTCCGGTTGAAAAGCCAGATGTAAAGGGACGTGAAGAAATCCTCAGAATCCATGCAAAGAATGTTAAACTTGATGATGATGTTGATTTTGAATCTGTTGCCCACGGAACAACGGGATTTGCCGGAGCTGATCTTGCAAACGTTGTAAATGAGGCTGCACTTCTTGCTGTCCGCAACGGCCATAAAAAGGTCTCTATGTCCGACATGAACGACGCCATCGACAAGGTCAGCATCGGTCTCAAGAAAAAGAGCCGCAAGGACAACGAAAAGGACATGAGGCTTGTTTCAATCCATGAAACTGGACATGCCCTTGTAGGTGCTTTCACACCGGATTATCCACCGGTAAACAAAATCACAGTAGTTCCTAGAAGCCACGGCGTTGGTGGATTCACCCAGTACCGTGAGGAAGAGGAAAAGAACTTCCAGACAAAGAAGGACATGGTCAATGAGATCGACACTCTTCTTGGCGGACGTGCAGCAGAAGAAATTATTCTCGGTGATGTTTCAACCGGTGCATCAAATGACATCGCCCGTGCAACAGAGATTGTAAAGCGCATGATCGTAGATTTTGGTATGAGCGACAAGTTCCGCAATATGACTTTGGGTAAGGGAGTTCTTGGCAACGCAGGTGGAGAGCCTACACTTGTCCGTGAGTTCTCCGAAGAGACACAGAAGTACATTGATGTTGAAATTGCCCGTGTAATGGACGAGCGCTACAAGTATGTCCTTAAGCTTCTTAAAACTCACAGGGCACTCCTTGAATACATCGCCAATGTCCTTAAAGAGAAGGAAACAATTGACGGAAAAGAATTCCAGGAGCTTGTAAAAGCGGAAGACCATTGCAAACAGCTTGAAGACAAGGCAAAGGCAGAAAAGCCGGAACCAAAAAAAGCCGCCGCAAAAAAAAGTACGGCAAAAAGCAGTTCTGTAAAAGCTCCTAAGACAACAAAAGCCGTTGCAAAGAAAACAACGGCCGGAGAAAAAGAATAGGTTCTGTCAGGATGACAGATCCATCCTGAATCCAAAATAATCGTGTCCCGGGTAGACAAGTGTTTCGCCCGGGATTTTTTCTTTTAAAACCGACAGGCTCT
>CALELJ010000058.1 GCA_937902445.1 uncultured Treponema sp.
AGTTTTGAGCACTCTTCCTCAAAGAGAGCAGGAAGTCCTCAAAATGAGGTTCGGTCTTGATGACGGTTATTCACTTACACTCGAGGAAGTTGGACTTTACTTCAACGTTACCCGCGAAAGAATCCGCCAGATCGAGGCAAAGGCTCTGAGAAGGCTTCGTCACCCTAGACGTGCGACTGGTCTCAGAGACTACATTGATTCTTAAATTCCTCTATAAATCCGGTTTATGGGTTTATAGGGGTGCCCTAGACATAAAATGGGAAATTATGTAAACTTTACAGACGCAAATTTTATGCTCTGCACAAAAATATAGGGATCTGGTGTCCCCATTTTTACTACAAGAGGTTGCTGTATGCAAATGTCAGAAGAATTGGACAGACTTAAGAGTCTTCAGGAAGTACTTGCTGAAAAATATGAGATTGAAGCAAAGGTAGAAGAACTGCCAAAAACACTCGATGGAAGTACAGAAAGTCTTGACCGCTTCAAGAAAGAATATATTCAGAAAAATACAGAATACGAAGAGAAAAAGGCTCAGGTAGCCCAGCTTAAGGCAGAGCTTGATGAGGCCCAGAAAAAGCGCGAAGAAGGTGAAAAGGGAATGGATGCCATTTCAACACACCGCGAATATGAAATTCTCCAGAAGCAGATTGACGAGGCTCAGTCTGTGGAAGATGAAAAGCGCAAGGAACTTCAGAAGGAAGAAAAGGCTCTTGCTGAATTGAACGATATCCTCAAGGGTGAGGAAGAGCTTATTTCTTCAACTGAAAAAGACGTCAACGAATCCCGCGAAAACCTTGATAAGGAAGTTGCAGACCTCAACAAGAAGCTTGATTCACTTACAAAGAAAGAAAATGAGATTTGTGATGGAATTGATCCTGAGATCATCATGAAATTCCAGCGCATCATCAGACGCAACAGAAAGGGTATCGTTGCTGTTTCAGGAAACGTATGTGACGGTTGTCACATGGTTCTTCCTGCACAGTTTGCAAATGAAGTTCACCACGGTGAAAAGATTTTGTTCTGTCCATACTGCAGCCGCATTCTTTATTACGAAGAGATGGCAAACTCTGTTGTTTATTCTCTTCAGGACGACGAGTCTATGGACGATATGGATGAAAACCTTCTTGATGATGAGGATCTTCTCGACCTTGAAGGTGACGAATCAGAAGATGGGGATTCTTCAGTAAAGTCACTGGATTACGAAAACTAAAAATATAAGGATATGTGATCGCGTCGGTCAGGGTGATGATACTCTGAGCCGATGAGGTAAAGTCCGGGCTCCACCGGAAAAGATGCCGGGTAATAACCGGGCAGGAAAGGGAAGTTGCAATTTATTGTATAACCCCTTGACTGACAGAAAGTGCTACAGAAAACTACCGCCTGGGAAACCAGGTAAGGGTGAAAAGGCAGGGTAAGAGCCTACCGCGTTACTGGCAACAGAACGGCATAAGTAAACCTCATCTGGAGCAAAATCGGACAGCAGTTTGGTTTCCGGCCTTATACTGCGGGTAGGTTGCTGGAGATACCTGGTGACAGGTATTGCGGATAGATGATCACGCATTCTATATGAATGTGCCAGAACCCGGCTTACCATATCCTTAACCTTTTCAAATATAATTGGGTGGAATAAATGAAAGGGAGATATGGACTTGAGCTTTATTATCACAAAAAGCGTGTTGTCGTTTTTTGGATAATAGCTTCTTTGTCAGGACTAATTGCAATTTCTATTCTCTCTTTTTTCCTTGTCAAGGTATTCAGGGACAAGGTTCTTAATCTTGATTCCGTTTCATCTCTATACAAAAACTGGGACCTGCACACAGCCGAAGGATACAGTTCAGTCTATGAGACTTCTCTCCAGATTCTGGAAAACAAACCATACCACAATACGGCTCTCGCATTTCACGGCTACAGTTCTTTTATGCTGGCGGAATCAGAAACAGACAACATGAAATCCCAGAAGCTTCTTGATGAAGCAATTTTCAGCCTCAGGACAGCAAAACGCAATTGCAGGGAAGATGTTCTTCCTCAAATCAACTACATGCTTGGTAGGGCTTATTTTTACAAGGGAAAACTTTCAAATTACCATTATTATTCAGACCTGGTGGTCAAATACCTCAACCTTGCGGTAAATGCCGGATACGTTTCAGATGATATTCCTTTGCTTCTTGGGTTGAGTTACGCATCTCTTGGAGATACGGACAACAGCATAGCAGCTTTCACTGAAGCCCTGCTTGTCAGGGAATCTGACACTTTGCTTTTCAACATCGCAAAACAATACTGCAACAATGAGCAGCATTCAGTTGCAAAGCAGTATCTTGTGCGCGTTTTTGAAACCAGTGAGAATGAGGATCTGCTGAACAAAAGCCACATTCTTCTGGGACAGATCTACATAAATGAAAAAAACTTTGATGAAGCAGAAGCCGAGTACAACTACATACTTCAAAAAGATGACAACTCAGCTGATGCCCACTATGGTCTTGGTCTTGTACATGAACTTAGGGGAGACAACATCAAGGCCCGTGCAGAATGGAGAAAATGCCTGAAGATTCAGTTCAACCATCCTGGTGCTCTGAAAAAGATGGCATAGAAACAAGTATATGAAAATTAAAAAATTATTCGTTGGAGGATTTTAATATGGGTTTTTTCGATAGTTTTACAACTGATATCGGTATCGATCTCGGAACATGCAATACATTGATTTATGTTCGCGGTCAGGGAATTGTTGTTGATGAGCCGTCTGTAGTTGCCGTTGAGAAAGGCACAGGACGTGTCGTTGCAGTCGGTAAGGAAGCAAAAAGCATGCTCTGGAGAACTCCAGGTGATATAGAAGCCATCAGACCTCTTGCTGATGGTGTAATTTCTGACAGCGATTCTACAGAAAAAATGCTTAAATATTTTATTCGCAAGGTAATTCCAAAACATCACCTTTTCAAGTCGATCCGCATGAAGATTGGTATTCCGTCATGTATCACACAGGTTCAGCAGGACGCTGTTATGGCAGCCGCATTGAAAGCTGGAGCAAAGGAAGTAAAACTCATTGAGGAAAGTCTTGCCGCTGCAATCGGAGCTGAAATTCCTATCTACGAACCTGCAGGTCACATGGTCTGTGATATTGGAGGCGGAACTACTGAAGTTTCTGTTATTTCCCTTGGCGGTATGGTTGTTACAAGTTCCATCCGCATTGGTGGAAACGCATTCGATGAATCAATCATCAAATACATCAGATCGGAACACAACCTTGTAATCGGTCAGCAGACAGCAGAAAAACTCAAGATTGAAATCGGAAACGCCATGGCTGAAAAGAATGTCGATGGTGACAAGATCCGCAAGGTAGAAATCAAGGGTAACGATGCAATCACAGGTCTCCCACGCAGACTTGAAGTTGATTCAGTTGAAGTAAGAGAAGCCCTTAAGGAACCTGTAAACAAAATCGTTGATGAAATCAAGAGAGTGTTCCAGGTTACTCCTCCAGAACTTGCCGCTGATATCATTGAACGCGGTATCGTCATGGCAGGTGGTGGATCCATGCTCAAGGGTCTCAAAGACCTCATCAAGGACAAGACAGGTGTTCCTGTTCTTCTTGTTGAAAAGCCACTTGAAAGTGTTGCAAAGGGAGCAGGTGAGGCATTTGAACTCTTTAGGGAAATGTCATCAAGCCGCTCTGTATACGAAAATCTTAATGATTAAAACTGGAAATTGATTCATGGTAAATCTAAAGAAATCTATTAAGATAAAGACTGCTGAAATATTACTCGCATTCATGATTCTCTTCAGCGGAACAATGCTGGCCTTTTCCAGCGGTAGTTTTATCGTGAATTTCAATACAGTAGGATTTACTGTTGTTTCTTCTGTGCAGGAAAGTGTTTTTACAGTTTTCAGTTACTGCAAGAAATTTTTCTCTTCAATCCATGATATCGCCGTCCTTCAGAAGGAATATCGTGAACTTACTGAAAAACTCAAAGACTATGAGTACATGCAGAGAAACAACACGGAAATCAGAAAGGAAAATGAAAGGCTCAGGGAGCAGCTTCAGTTTGCAACCGACCTTGAATACAAAAACATTTCATCACAGATAATCGGTAGGAATCCGGACAATCTCTACTCCGGAATTACGATCAACAAGGGTTCAAGAAGCGGCATCAAAAAAGGAATGCCGGTAATTGCAATCCAGAACGGAAATATCGGAGTTGTCGGAAAGGTTGTCACTGTAGGTGTCAGCACAAGTCTTGTAATGCCTGTCTATGATTCCAAGTGCAACATTTCTGCCCGTATCCAGAACACAAGGGATATTGGTATTGTTTCTGGTTCCGGCTCTTATGATTCTCCTCTCATGTTGAATTACATACGAAAAAGAGTTCTTGACGATTTCAACCACGGTGACCTTATTGTTACAAGCGGAGAGAACGATAACTACATGAAAGATATTCCAATCGGTAGAATCTCAAAGATCACCGTCCTTGACTATGATTCTTCATTGAGCATTGAAATTGATCCGGTCATTGATTTCATGAGACTTGAAAATGTTCTTGTTGTCGACAGGAAACATTCCAACGACAGACCTGCCATTAGTGGAGAATAAAACAATGATACGATCTTTCTTTTCAAGCATTCTTATTCTTCTTGGCGTTTCAGTTTTTGAATCAGCTGTACTATCAAACATTACTTTCTTACCGGCCATTCCAGACCTCTCGCTTATCTGCGTTCTTTTTTTCTCTTTGAACAACGGAAAAATTCTTGGGGAGAGCACGGGCTTTGTTTCCGGTCTTTTCATGGATTTTTTAAGCGCATGCCCATTTGGATTCAACTGTATGGTCCGCGCCCTGATCGGTTATCTTGGTGGAAATTTCTGCAAGATTCTCAATACGGAAGGCTTTTTTGTTCCGTTTTTGCTTGCCCTCATTGTAACCGCAATAAAAGTTTTCGTAATCCAGATTATCTATCTTCTTTTTCCTTCAGTGGACGTTTCATATAAAATTTTCTCCTTTAATTTTTTATTTGAACTTATGGCAAATGCTTTTCTTGCTCCATTTATTTTCAGATTCCTTAGGGTTTTCAGAAACTCGGTAATTCTTAAGCCGGAGAATGTGCAATAAATGATCGAACACCGCCGAATCAATACAGCTTTCGAAGATGTAAGGCATACGGATAACTCACTTAGAAAAAACTACAAGATTGCTTTTCTTCTGCTTCTCATAGTTGTTATCTTTGCATTGTATGCATTGAGACTGTTCACGCTCCAGATCATCAATGGAGATGATTACCGAAAGCAGTCTGTCAGAATCTCAAGAACAATCACTACAATTTCTCCACAGCGAGGTGAAATCTTTGACAGGAACGCCCA
>CALELJ010000059.1 GCA_937902445.1 uncultured Treponema sp.
CATCTTTTATTCCATGGGTAAGATCGAAGTACACATTTGTGTTCTCGCCTGGTCCTGTAATGACTTCCTGTGTTGTTATGGCGTTGTGGTTGTTTCCTGTCTGAATGCGTAAAAATACAGAAAGCTGTTTGTTTGTAGTATTGTTAATGTCAGCCGTGACAAGTGAGGCTCCCGTCCAATTGTTAATGGCCGGCGTGTCGCAGGTAAATGTAGAATATAGATTCTCTGTTGCCCTGCCAAAAGTGAACATGACGCTTTGCTCGCCTTCAGAAGCCCATAGATCAGACAGTTCGCAGCTTATGGAATAATCTCCTGAAATCTTTCTTCCTTCCGCATACCAATAGCAGTCTTCTTCAAAGCTTTCCATCATCTCAAGGTCTCCCGACGGAATTGGATTGCATATGGGAGCTGGAACTTCCTTTGCTTTTGTGGATGAAAAATCACTTTTCTGCTGTCTTGACAGAATATGGGACTGGGATACTTTATTCTGTTCCGATTTGGAAAGGCTTGCACAACCTGAAAGCAGGGCGATAAAAGAAAAAAGGCAGAATTGTATGGATTTCTTCATATTTAAAATCTAAACAAATCTGCCTTTTTTTTCAACAAAGAATGGTAAAAACTTTCGACAATTTCTGATGTTCCGCCTATTCGTACATGCTGTTCAAAAGTCTGTAAACCATGTTTATCTTTTCCTTTTCAGCTTCATCAAGATTTTTGTCTTCTGCATCATCAATGAGTTTCTCAAGGGAAGAAATGCTTTCATTTATGGCAGTTGCAAAACCACGGGATACCTTGAACCAGTATGTTCCGTTTCCGTCAGTGAAAAGACAGATGAATCCATATTCCTTAGAAGCACTCTTTGCGACGGTGACCCTCATTATGAATTCTACATTCCTTATCAGGTTTTTTATTGAGTCTCCTTCGTGGATGTTAAGGTTCATTTTTCTAGGCCAGGTCTTTTCCTCGATTGGATCCAGGTTCAACGTCTTTGCGGCCTTCATGATGATTTCCATCTTTTCGCCGTCGAGAAGCTTGAATCCGCCTTGCATAAGGATTGTCCCCCTCATGCCTGCAATCTGTGCAAGTAGATTTTCATTTTTCTCAAGAAGGATAGCCGGCCTGAATGTTTTCCATGGCAGCTGGACTGTTTTCTTGCCCTTAATCTTCTTGAAGTCAAAATCAGTTCCGCCGAGGGAAATTCTGTTTTCACTGTCAGCTTCTTTCTTTGACTTTTTGTCTTTCTTACCTTTTTTAGATTCTTTTTCGTCGTGGAAAGTTGTACCAGAGTATTCAAGATTGCCTGTAAGGCTTTTTCCTTTGTCGCCACGTGCCAGTGTAAGCTGGTGTTCAAGATCCGGATCAATCTGCGCAAGAAGTTTTTTTGTGAGGGGAGAGACACTCATGGCAAACATTCTGCTTGTACGGACGATTTCTCCTGCAACAATGTAAAGCGGGAATGTCTTGAACATTGATGAACCTGGATGGATTGAAATATGATCCTGTGTCAGGCTTCTGTAGTTTTCACGGCCTTCACGTACGCAGACAAACTGAATCATTCCGCTTGCTATGCAGCAAAGATAGTTGTCCATGCTTCCGCCGCCTGTAATCGGCATCTGCAGTCTCTTTGATACGATTTCTTCAAGCTGTTCCTTTATGTTGACGATTTCTGCCATTACCCGTTCATCAAGGTAATTTCTTTTGCAGAATTTTTCCTTATTGTTCTGCTCAGAATATGTGCGGAATAGTTTAACGTAAGTAACAAAGTCTCCCTGGATGTCACGGAATGCGTGGTGGGCAGCTCTTGCATCCATTTCTTCTCCTACAGGAAGGACAAATGGAGATTGTGTGCTGAGGAAAGATGCTGCGATAATGACTTCTTCAAGAATGTCCGGGTAACGCATGATGCTTTCAACTATTATTCTTGACACACGAGGCTCAAGGGGGAATTCAACCATGAGTTTTCCAGTAGGGGAAAGAGTTCCGTCTTTCTCAAGAGCATGAAGCATGTTCAGTGTATTGACGGCACCGATGATACCTTCGCGTCCTGGCGGTGAAATGAAATCAAACTGTTCAAAGTCCGTGATTCCAAGTTCTGCCATGCGGAGAACGACTTCACTAAGATCTGTTCTGTAGATTTCTTCTGTCGTATATTCCTGACGCTTGTCAAAATCTTCACGGCTGAAAAGTCTGTAGCAGGTTCCTTCGCAGGTACGTCCTGCACGACCTCTACGCTGGTTGCAGCTTGCACGGCTTACCGGAGTTTCGTTCAGGCTTGAGGTGAATGTTTTTGGGCTGTAGAAGTTCAGCTTTGCAAGACCACTGTCGATTACAGTTGTGATTCCGTTTATTGTAACCGATGTTTCTGCGATATTTGTACTTAAGACAACTTTTTTCTTTCCAAAAGGAGCGCTGTCAAAAACCTTTTCCTGTTCTTCTTTTGGAAGTCGTCCATAAAGCGGAACAATGTGGATCCTGCTTTTGAAACTGCTGTTGTAGAGGCGTTCCATGCAGTCCTTGATTATTTTCTCGCCAGGAAGGAAAACAAGAATGTCTCCTGTTTCCTTGTTGTCAAGAACACGGTCAATGGTTTTCTCAATTTTTGAAAGAAGTGCTTCAGTCCCTTCAACGGAAGCTGTTGTAGTTTTCAATGCAGGCGGATCATAAACCATCGCAACAGGGAATGTCTGTGTGTCAATTGAAACGATCGGACATCCGCCAAAATAATTGCTGAAACTTTCCGCATTCATGGTTGCGCTGCTGACGATAACCTTAAAATCATGACGGACTGCAAGCACTCGCTTTAAAAGTCCAAGCACAAAATCGATGTTGAGGCTGCGTTCATGAGCTTCATCAACCATGATGACTGAATATTTTGACATGTATGGATCAAGCTTCATTTCCTGAAGAAGAATTCCATCGGTCATGATCTTGATTTTGGTAGTCTGGTCGGTTTTGTCTTCAAAACGCATCTTATAACCTACAAGGCCAGGATACTTTGTCTTAAGCTGTTTAGAAATGAATTCACTGACACTTAAAGCGGCGATGCGTCTAGGCTGGGTGACAGCAATGACACCTGTAGATGAATATCCTGCTTCGTGGAGGATGACCGGTATCTGAGTAGTTTTTCCCGATCCTGTTGGACTTTGAACGACAATGACCTGATTTGTCTTCAATGATTCAAGAATGCGGTCCTTCTGGGCATATACTGGAAGGTCCTTGTAGTTTATTGCCATTTACTTTTTCCTTTAATTGTTTCCATAATTTTTTTTCTTTCTGAAAGATATGAGGCCCATTTATTATTGCCTTTGACTTTCAGTTCTTCTATGAAACTGTCATCAAGCCTTTTGATGACAAAATTGTTATGCTCATCTATATATGTAGTAATGGTTACAGGTTCGAGACTTTTAATTCTGATTCCGTCTGCATTTTTTTCCAGATCGGCCAGAAATAAAAAACT
>CALELJ010000060.1 GCA_937902445.1 uncultured Treponema sp.
TAAGAGAAAGAGAGATTTAAAATGGGTTACGCATTATTTACAGCTAGAAAGTTATCAATAAATACCAGATTAAATGCTTGCAATGCTCAGTTGATGTCAGCAACCAACAGAGAATATGCTCTTACTCAGTCTATCTTCTCAAAACAACAAGCTTCTGCAATGAAAGCTAACCAAGCTAACCTTGCAGCTGTAAAAGAATACAATGCAGCAGTTCAGGGCGGCGAAGACAGCACAGCTGCTAACGCTAAATTAGATGAAAAAATGGCTGAAATCCAAGCTCAAACTACTATGGATGATGTTGAAATTTACCAATTAAATCAACAACAAACTTTACTCGATATGGAAAAGAAAAACTTAGAAACTCAGTTAAAAGCTTACCAGAACGAATTAGAAAACGTTCAGAAGGCAGAAGAAACAGCTATCAAAAATTCAACTCCGAAGTTCTAAGAAAAAATAAGTTTTTTAACTCAACTCTCTCTCTAAACAATCTCGTAAAACTCTCTAAACTCTCTCTCTAAATAGTATTTAGCCCTCTTTCGAGGGCTTTTTTTTGCTTTTATATTACAAATTATAGTATAGTAGAAACTTGTATGCAAGACTAATATTTTCTGTGAGGGAGTCTCCTTTCATAGCGGCAAGCAGGGGCAGCAGTGTCATGAGTTCCTTTGAGGATGTGATTTTATCTATGATTTCAAAGTCCGATGATCCGTTCATTTCATGGATTTTATCTTTTATGGAAAGCATGAGAGACTTCAGTTCCTTTTCGATTTTAGTTCCGTCGGGTTTAGAAAGACTAAGATTTGTAATGTTGCTTTTTTTACAGACAAATGAATTTGGGCTTTTTACAAAATCATTTTTTTCTGCCCACTGGAGAAGGGTCTTTGCATAGGATTCAAGAACAGGATTTGTTTTTTTATTTGTGCACGGATTTATAAATACGGAATCTTTTGTGTCCATGAGTTCTGTGCGGAACATGAGGGCTGTGTAAAGGTTTTCCGCACTGGATGTCCTTCCGGATGTGCTGTGGAATTTTTTCTCAAGGTAGGTTCCACGGCTATATGGCTTGCCGTCAGAATATGCAAAGTCAGCACCAAAAAATTCAATTTCCCCGAATCCGGCTTTTTTTGCAAAATCTGCTGCGGCAATGGTTACGGTTCCTGATCCTGAGTCAAGGTATGGAATTCCTGTGGCCTCCGAAATGTACGCTGAAAGTGGGTGGGCACTTCTTACAAAAAAAATGCTGTTGCCGGTTTTATGAAGATGTTTAACGGTTTCAGGATTTGATGAAATATCGAGGATGAAAAGTGTATCTGTTTTTTTTACGCCAAAGTAATGTTCTGAGGAAACGTGCTGTGCATCCACTGTTACAACTGCGTCGGGGACGATGTTGTTTGCAGCAAGTGTTCCATATGCCGTGTCGGTTGAAATTATGTAAAATGAATTTCTTTCGTCAGAAAGTCTGGTTATTGTCTTTTCAAGGGATGGACCTGCGGCAATCACGGCGGCTTTTTTTTGCGTGTCAGGCGGAACTATCGAAGTCCAGTTGCTGTTTTCTGCAATGTATTTCAGGTTCAGCATAATGTTTCTGTGCCACAGCTTTCCAAAGTGAACCTGCACTGAATAATCAGCCGAGACAAGTTTTAGAAAATCCATCAGGCACTCGTGTATCTGCCTTGAAGGATCCTGGTTTTCCATTTCCCATGATCTTAAAAATTCCAGCGTTAGGTTTTTATGTAGTGATGGAAGGTATTGGTTGAGTAGAGTTTCCATCAGGTTTTCGACGGTGCAGAAGGTTATCTTTTTACTTTCCGACATTTCCCTTACCTTATCAAGGGAGCGAACGAAGTTTAGGCTTTCGGCATCTGCTTCAACTGCAATTATTTTTGTAATGTCTGGATTGGACAGTGCGTTTGCAATGTGGAATCCACCTGCTATTCCAGCGATTACAAGACAGCCATGAAAATCCTGGGGTACATTGATTTTCTCAACGTCTGGATTGTATTTGGAATGGGATGGTTTTCCGCTTGTGTAGACGGGAACCTGCCTGTTTGTTTTTGATAGGATTGTGCCGGAATAGATCATCTGCTTATTGCCCTCAAAATGTCATTTAAAAAGTCTTTCATCCCCTCTGAGACTATTCGCTGTGAATTCTCTTCTGCAGGCGTTCCTTTTGTACGTTCAAGAACAACATATTCCGATGGTACAGCTTCTTTTATCCAGCTGTTTTTTGTCATGCTGCTTTTACAAAGTTCAATGAGTTTTTCAATATTGTCTTTGGTGTTCAATTCCGTTTCAGAATATGAAAATTGCGGTTTGTTTTTTTTCTGTGTTCTATTGTTCTGAGATTCAAAATAATTCCAGTCCACATCTTTAACCGATCCCAATGTTGAGTCATACCTGTATCTGTCGCTCAATCTGTAGAGCCGTCCATTGAAATCCGTCGTCGAGAACCATGATCTGTATATGTCTATTGAACCTTTGTTCATGGACTGTGGCGCAATTCTTGTTTCCATAGTCCTGATCCTTGAGTCATGGATTGCCTCGTTGATTTCAAGTTCATTTGGCTGCGTGTGGACATGGCCCTTGCTGAATGAAAGATCAAGTCCGCAAAAATATACATTACCGCTGGTCAATGAAAGGGCAAGCTGGGCTGCAGTTCCGGATACACTTCCGTTTCTGAACGCCGGCAATCCCTTTGCGATGGTGGCATTCAAAATTTCTTCCGAAGTTCCGTCTCCGTACAAAAGCGGAATGATATTGCGGGATGCAAGTACGGAAGCAAAACATCCGCTTTCACCGCTCAAGGCAAGTGGAATTGTATTTCCATTGAATGCAAAGGATATGTGTTTTTTTGCCCAGTATCCTCCGTCAGTTGAAATGCAAAGATCCGGAGTGATACCGCGTTCTACAAGTGGTCTTAAAGCTGAAGAAACAGCAATTAGGAAGATTTCATTTCTGAATTTTTTTATCTTTTCTATTGAGGACATGAGGCTAGGACCGCTTGCGCAGACGACAATATCACAGTCTCCTTTTGAAATTGAGGCAGTCCTGCATGTGAACAGGGAAAACCTCAAGGCATTTTTTGTCCATCTTTTTGCAAAATAATTTCTTGTGGCGAGTACGCTTTGACTTTTTACGACTGCCTTTTTTATTTCATTCCATGCAAAGTGGTGGAAAGTTTCGAATGCTTTTTCAGATGCGTTCCAGGAAATGAAGAAACATTGAGAGACGCCTTCCTCACCCATGAAGGAAAATATTTCCTCTGCCAGATCCGGATTTATTTTGTTTTCATCTGCGGAATCATAGGCGTTGAAAACCTTGTCCCAGATATTGTTCCATCTGCTGAAGGCTGGGGTAAATCTTATGCAGCAAAGTTTTGCCTGTGGAAATTTTTCTCTCAGCGGTTTTACACAATGGGACAGTGCAGGTTCCGTGACAAGTACGTATTTAGGATTGAAGGGGCAGACGGAACTCTCAATGAACCGTGATGCTTCCTTTGATGGATTGTATAGGGAATGAAGTCGGATATTGTTTACGGAACATGATTGCTCACCATTTGATGTGTTCTGTATGACGATGTCCACCATATCCTCCAAAAAAACAAAGCCATATTCCCCTGCAGAAACATGGCTTTTGTAAATTATCTTGACCTATAGGATTTCTGATCAGGAAAGTCCAAGCTCAGAGAAAAGTTTCTTATATGTCTCAAACTGTTCAGACTGAGCGAATTCTGCGATCTTGTCTTCTGGAAGATTTTCAAGAAGCTGGTCCATGTATGAAAGAACAGACTTGATTTCTTCTTTCATTCCCGCAGGAATTTCATTTGAGTCCGATGGAACATCAGAAGCTTCAACTGGACTTTCAATTTCATCAACTATCGGTTCTTCAATTACAGGCTCTTCAATCACTGGTTCTTCTGAAGGTTCAGAAGCAGCATCCCAGTTTGTGAATACACCTTCAACAGGCTGTTCGCTGATTCCTGTTTCAAGGCTTTCATCTTCTTCAGGAGTATTGTCGCTCTTGAGGTACTCGATGTTGTCTTCTGTAAGTTCTTCCTGTTCGTCACCGTACTCAGGAAGATCCAGTGATTCGAGGGTAGGAGATGGAATGTCTTCTTCTGTAAGAATATCATCATCGGAAATTGTTTCTGCGTCTTCGGCAGTTGTGATGGTGTTGTCCATCAGGTCTGTTGAAGATGATTCAACAAGAACATCATCTACTGAAGGAACTGAAATTTCTTCTTCAGAATCATCAGATTCTTCTGCGACTGAATCCTCAAAAACAGGTTCCTCAAGATTGTCTCCATCGAAATCCATTTTAAGACCGTCATCCAGGTTTTCTCCAGTCTGTGAAGTGAATTCAGCATTGCTGAGAATATTGCTGAGTTCGTCACCGCTAAGTGCGATTGTGTCATCTTCATCTGTTTCATTGAAGAATCCTGTATCATCTTCTGGTTCTGGAAGTTCAACTGAATCTTCACCAGATGTGTCAGATGTGTCAAAAGGACTTTCTGTTTCTTCAGATTCCTGTGCAACACCGTTCTTTTTAATTTCTGCAAATTCAGATTTCAGGTCAGAAATTTCTGATCTGAGAGAAGCAAGCTCTTCTGAAATTTTAGAAAGAACTGAAGAACTGTCAAATGCGTCCATTTTTTCCTCCGCTGAATCAGCTGTCTCTTGAACAGCACTTTCTTCTGTAGTTATGTTATTTTCTTCTGGTTCTGGAACAGCAGTAACTTCAGCCTTTCCTGCAGAAGATTCAGTTTTGATGAATACACTGTATGTCTCTGGTTCTGCAGAAGAAACTGATGCTTGTGGAACAGTTTCCTCGGCTGCAACCGTTTCCCCCTCAGGAGATGCCGTTTCTGTTTCAGCGGCTGTATCTGGATATTCCTTGATATTTTCAAAGTCATCGAGAGTGAGGGTAACACCAGTCATGTCATACTCTGGTTTTTTGTCAGCAAAAGCGCTGATGTTGGAATAGTCTGGTTCTGTAATGTTTTCTTCTTCCATAGTATTCAATTCCGGTTCCTCCATTATATCAGACATTTCAGATTCGTTAAAGCCTTCACCTGGTTCTTCTTCAACATTTTCTTCAATGACAGTTTCTGTCTCGCCGGCAGTCTCTTCAACTACAGGCTCTTCAACAGCAAAATCCTCAACTACAGGAACATCGATTTCCGGTTCCTCAGAGGCGAGGGTATCGGCTGTGTATTCCTCAGTGACAACAGGTTCTTCGAATGCATTTTCTTCAATTACAGGTTCGTCAAATACAGGTTCTTCGACGGCTGTCTCTTCGATTACAGGTTCCTCGATGACCATTTCTTCTACTGAAGGATCAACTGCAAAAGTGTCATCGATGACTGGCTCATCTGCAACTGTGTCTTCGAAAACCGGTTCTTCAAGGATTTCTTCAGTGATTACAGGTTCCTCGATCGTGAATTCTTCAACTGAAGGCTCATCAATTGCTGTCTCTTCTATTACAGGTTCCTCGATGACCATTTCTTCAACTGAAGGTTCAGCTGCAAAGGTCTCATCCATTACTGGTTCTTCTACAACAGGTTCTTCGATGAGAGTTTCTTCAACTGAAGGTTCAGCTGCAAAAGTTTCATCCATTATAGGTGCACTTTCATTTACATCATCTTCAGGTTTCTTTTCCTCGCGGATGATAAGGGTTCCGTCTTCGTTGTAAGGACCTGTTACTCCAGGGCCTCCGTCTGTAAATCCTTCGTCTCCCATGAAATCATCAAGGGAAATTTCTTCGTCACCATCAGAAGAACTTCCTGAATCGCTCATAAAATCATCAAGAGATATTTCTTCATTACAATGTATTTTAATGTAGTCTGTAATATTCACGAACTTTTCAATATATTCTTTTTGCCCTGCCAAAAAC